>JAJZFF010000658.1 GCA_021805485.1 Pseudomonadota bacterium | reverse complement strand
GCCATCTCGACTATTTCCGTGCCGAGGAGTTGCCGGACGTGCTGGCGCGTGCGCGCGCCGCCGGCGTCGCCGAGATGGTCACGATTGCCACCCGCTTCGAGGATGCGGCAAAACTCGTCGCCCTGACCGAGAGTTTTGCCGATCTCTGGTGCACCGTCGGCGTTCATCCGCATCACGTTGCGGAGGCTCCTCTGCCGGCGGTCGAAGCGCTCGTCGCGCGTGCGGCGCACCCGCGCGTGATCGGCATCGGCGAGGCGGGGCTGGATTATTTCTATGATCGCGCGCCACGCGACGTGCAGCAGGAGGCCTTCCGCCGACAGATCCGCGCCGCCCGCGCCGCCGGTGTTCCCCTCGCCATCCACGCGCGCGATGCCGATGACGACGTGGCGCGGATCCTTGCCGAGGAGCATGGTGAGGGCGGCCCTTTCGCCTTCCTGCTTCATTGCTTCTCCTCCACGCGCGCGCTGGCCGAGGCGGGCCTGGGGCTTGGCGGCTACATCAGCTTCTCGGGCATCCTCACCTTCCCGAAATCGCAGGCGCTGCGCGAGATCGCCCGTGACGTGCCGGCCGAACGGCTGCTCGTCGAGACCGACGCCCCCTATCTCGCGCCGGTGCCGCACCGGGGCAAACGCAATGAACCCGCCTTCGTCGCGCACACCGCCGCTGTTCTGGCGGAATGCCGCGGGGTTTCGCCGGCAACCATCGCGACGCTGACAACCGACAATTTCCGCCGGCTGTTCACCAAGACGGCGGCGCAGCCATGACCCTGCGCGTCACCATTCTCGGCTGCGGCGGCTCCGCCGGCGTGCCCTTGATCGGTGGCGCCGACGGGCGTGGCGAGTGGGGCGTTTGCGATCCATCCGAGCCACGCAACCGGCGCACGCGCGCCAGTATCGTGCTCGAACGCGCGGGACGGCGTCTGCTCGTGGATACCAGCCCCGATCTGCGCAGCCAGTTGCTCGCCTGCGCGATCCCGAGCGTCGATGCGATTTTCTATACGCATGCGCATGCGGATCACATCACCGGGCTCGACGATGTGCGCATCCTCAACCGCATCGTCGACCGTCCGCTGGAGGCGTTTGGCGGTGTCGCTGCGCTGACCGAGATCGAGCAGCGCTTCGGCTATGCGTTCCGCCCGCGCGATGCCGATTTCTTCTACCGTCCCGTCCTGCTGGCACGCCCGGTGGCACCCGGCGAGCGCGCGGTCATGGCCGGAATGGAACTTCGTTTGTTCGAGCAGGATCACGGCTTCTCCCGCACGCTCGGCTTCCGGGTCGGCGGCTTCGCGTATTCGACCGACGTGGTCACGCTCGACGAGCCCGCCTTGGCCATCCTCGCGGGGGTGGATACCTGGTTGGTCGGTTGCTTCCAGCGGGCGCCGCACCGCACGCACGCCCATCTCGGGCAGGTGCTGGAATGGACGGAACGTCTGCGCCCGGCGCGCACGGTGCTGACGCACATGGGCACGGATCTCGACTGGACCTGGCTCCGGGACAATTTGCCGGCAGGCATCGAGCCGGCCCATGACGCCATGGTGCTGACGATCCCCGATTCCGGCGCCGCGTAGCGTCTGTGTCCGGCGTAGATGGAATCACCGTAGCCGGCTGAACAGACGCGCAAACAAAGCGCTGGAGTCTGTCAGGCGCCTCCATCCGCAGCTGACAGACTCCAGCGCGACGCCGGTTACGACCGCGGCGCCCGCCCGCTTACCCGCGCTGCTCCATCGGCAGGAAATCACGCTGCGTCGGGCCAATATAAAGCTGGCGCGGGCGGCCGATGCGCTGCAACGGGTCCTCGATCATCTCCTTCCACTGGCTGATCCAGCCGACGGTGCGCGCGACGGCGAACAGCACGGTGAACATGTGCGTCGGGAAGCCCATCGCCTTGAGGATGATCCCCGAGTAGAAATCGACGTTCGGGTATAGCTTCTTGCTGATGAAATAGTCGTCGCTGAGCGCGACCCTCTCCAGCTCCATGGCGAGGTCGAGCAGCGGGTCGTCCTTGATGCCGAGTTCAGCGAGCACTTCGTGGCACGTGCGCTCCATGATCTTGGCGCGCGGATCATAGTTCTTGTAGACGCGGTGGCCGAAGCCCATCAGCCGGACGTTGCTGTTCTTGTCCTTCACGCGCGCGATGAACTCGGGGATGCGGTCGATGTGGCCGATCTCGCCGAGCATCTTCAGCACCGCCTCGTTCGCGCCCCCGTGCGCCGGGCCCCAGAGGCTGGCTATGCCGGCGGCGATGCAGGCGAACGGATTGGCGCCCGTCGATCCGGCGAGCCGCACGGTGCTGGTCGAGGCGTTCTGCTCGTGGTCCGCATGCAGGATCAGGATGCGATCCATCGCGCGGGACAGCACCGGGTTCACGTAGCTCGATTCCGTCGGCACGCCGTTCATCATGTGCAGGAAGTTCTCGGCGTAGCCGAGATCGTTGCGCGGATACATGAACGGCTGGCCGATGGAGTATTTGTAGGCCCAGGCCGCGATCGTCGGCATCTTCGCGATCAGCCGGAAGGCGCTGATGCGCCGGTGCTCGGGGTCGTTGATGTCGAGACTGTCATGGTAGAAGGCCGAGAGCGCCCCGACGACGCCGCACAGCACCGCCATGGGATGCGCGTCGCGGCGGAAGCCATTGTAGAAACTGCGGATCTGCTCGTGCAGCATGGTATGGCGGAGGATTCCGCGCTCGAACGTCTGGCTCTCGGCGCGGTTCGGCAGTTCGCCATTCAGCAGCAGATGCGCGACCTCGAGAAAGGTGGAGTGCTCGGCGAGCTGCTCGATCGGATAGCCGCGATAGAGCAGCACACCCTCGTCGCCGTCGATATAGGTGATGCGGCTCTCGCAGGACGCCGTGGCGCCATAGCCCGGATCGTAGGTGAACACGCCGAGATCGCCATAGAGCTTGCGGATGTCGGCCACCGCGGGGCCGATGCTGCCGTGCAGCAACGGCAGCCGCGTCACCTTGTTGCTACCATCAACCGTGAGAGTGATGGACCCGTTCGCCGTGCCGCTCATGTTTCTGTCCCCGTCGAGATGGTGCCGCGCGCGCTCCGGGTATGTCGCGCCGGGCGGCGAGGAGTGTGTCGCACAAAGGTAGATAAAAGCCGAAGCGGGCGGACGCAACCTTCGCGGCTGCAGCAAAGCCCCATTCCGGCAAACGCCGCCCCCGAAAGACGGAGGATCAAGGCCGGCCGGCCGGGGCGAGCAAGGCAGGGTTGAGGGCCGCGCCACCTGCGGCGCAGGCCGCCGTGGGTCGGCCGGCCGGGTCGGTGCCGACGATCTCGCAGGTGACGTCCTTGCCGCGGACCAGGGCCGCCAGCGCCGCGGTCGCCGCGGCGCCGCAATCCGCCGCCGCCCCGCTGGCATCGCGGCAGGTCTCCAGCCTGGAGGGCGCGACGACGCCGGCCAGGCGGACGATGTCGGCGCCGAGCCGCAATGTCTCGCCATCCAGAACGGCCACATCGGTGGCATTGGCGTGGATTTGCCCCGCCGCGCGGGGCGCTGTGGTGGAGCGCGGGGCGTCGGCGGGTGGCGCCGGCGCGCGCGCGGCACGGTGCCAGAGGCCGGCACCGCCCCAGACGAGCAGCGCCACGATCGCAGCGCCGGCCGCCCCGGCCACCCAGGGGCGCGCGCCGGTCCGGCGGGGCCTCGGCGGTGCGGCGGATCGGAAGATGCGGCGTCGGGGCGTCAGCACCATGCCACCCAATCTTGGGAGTCTCGCGCGGCCAGGTCCTGGAACCAGCCGGCTGGCTCACTGGAACGACTTGTCTCCAACACCCTGTCTCCGATCTGCCCGGGCCGGAGCGGCTCGATCAGATCGGGGGCTGCTCTAACGCGTTGGCGCCAGTGGGCGCAATGCTCTCGTTGCCGCGCGGGCCATCCCGGGCCGGTCAGGCCCAGAACGGCTGGGCGCGGCGCCAGCGGTCGAAGGCGCGTTCACCGTCGGCGCGGACCGCCGCGGCACGCGCGGCAGCAAACCCGATGACGAGGCCCTGGGCATGGCTGCGGCCGGTCTCGCGGCGCCGCCCGCCGCCGAGTTCGCGCATCAGCGCCGTGGCGACGGCGCCGTCGTTGAAGCGACCGAGCACCTCCTGGAGATCGACGAGGCGGCGGACGAAGCGCTTGGCATGGCCGCCGGGGAAGAGCGCGCCGAAGAACTCGCTGGCATAGCGGAGCCGCTTGCCGTCCAGCCGCAGTGCATGCAGGGCCTCGGCGGGCATGGCTGTCAGCGCGGCGCCATCCCGTAGCAGACGCCGGCGCCTTCGGTTGAGAACACGGGCGGCGAAATGCTCGGCCGGAGCCTCCAGCACCGCGTGCCGCGTTTCCGGCGCGTCCGCCCGCCAGGGCAGCGTGCGCGGCAGGAAGGCGAGCGCGATGCCGAGGCATCGGAACTCGGCACTGCCGAGATAGGTGGTGAGAAGGCCATAGTGGGCCGCCCGCCGTCGCCGCGCGGCTTCCATCAGGGCGGTGATGGCCGGCGTCTCGGCAAACGCCTCCCCGATCTCCTGCCCCAGCCCGCCGAGGAACACGTCCCAGTCCCGCGCCGGTCCGAGCAGGCCGGCGAGGCGCTTCAACCCGGCGCGTACGGCATCGATTTCGGCACAGGCGAGCACCGGTTTGAACACCGAGAACGCCGAGCGCAGCCGGCGCAGGGCAACACGCATCTGGTGCACCGGCTCCGGCGCCCCGCTCGGCGCCAGGGCGACGACCAGCGGCGCCCAATGGACCAGAACCTCGGTCAGGTGCGCGAGAATGTGCAGGAACGCGGCCTCGACGGTCAGGCCCTGAGGCAGGTCCGGGGCACCGAGGCGGCGCGGCGCGGGCGGATGCGCACGGGCGAGGGCGCGCGCCTCCGCGGCCAGGGTCGCGCGCGGCAGCGCCAAATCCAAAGTGGCGGCCAGTTCCAGCGCCACGGCGCGCACCGCGTCGGTCGGGCCTTCGAGCACCGCACGGGCGATCGGCCGTTCCTCCGTCAGCGTGCGCAGCGTGCCTTCGATCAAGGTCAGGCTGACCGCGCCGTCCGCCTCGGTCTCGGCTTCGGCCGGCTGCGCCGGTTCCAGCACCAACAGTCGACGCCTGCCCTCGAACGCGGCGAGCGGCAGCAGCGGGGTGGGAAGCGGATGGCCGAGCTCCTCGGGTGCCGCGGCCTCGGCCAGGACCGGGACGGGCTGGCCAGGCCAGGTGGCCGGCGCCGCCTCCCGCATCAGCTGCCAGGTGCCGCCGCTCTCGGCGAGAGCCAGCCCCCGTTTGGCCAGCCCGTCCTCGACGCTGTCGTGCCAGACGATGGCGCAGCGTGCCGGCCGGCTGCGGCGGAGCTTCAGCCGGCCGAACCCGCGCAGCCGACCGAGCCGTGCGGCGTCGGGCGGGGCGAGCGCAAGTTCGAGCATGTGGCGGGCGTCAGCCGGTTTGTTCGGCCAGGTCGCGCGGCAGCAGGAAGCGCACCAGCCGCGCGGCGCCGGCGTCGAGCCCGGCCCAGGGTCCTGGGATGCTGAATTCAGCCAGCGCCGCGGTCGGATAGCGCTCGGCGAGGCGCTCGAGCGAGGGCGAGCCGTGCAGCCGCTCGCGTCCGCCGGCAAGCAGGAGCGCAAGGTCGTGCAGGCCTGGGTTGTGCCCGACGAGCAGCACGGACCGCGCTGTCTCCGGCACGCCGCGCAGGACCTGCAGCAATTGCGGCGCGGTGGCCATGTAGAGCGAGTCGAGCGGCTCGATCAGGGGCGTGTCGTCGAATGGCTCGAGCGCCTCGAGGGTCTGCATCGTCCGACGCGCGGAGGAGACCATCACCATGTCGGGTGCAAGGCCGAGGTCCCGCATCGCCGCGCGCATCGCCGCCGCGGCCCGGCGCCCGCGAGGGGCAAGCGGGCGGGCATGGTCGGGCAGAGCGGCGTCGTCCCAGGCGGATTTCGCGTGGCGGAGGAGGAGCAATTGGCGCATGGGGGCTTCGGCGACAAAGGGTGAGGAGGACCATGCTGGCACGCCACGCCCGATTTGTCGCGGCCCACTTGCCAGCGTGGCGTGGATCGCCACCCTGAGGGGAGATTCGCGGACAGATGATGAGGAAAATCGCGTGACCGTGTCGCCGGACGACGGCATCGCCTGGGTCACCGGCGCCTCCTCCGGCATCGGCAGGGCGTTGGCCGAGCGGCTGATCGGCGCTGGCTGGACGGTGGCGGTGACGGCACGGCGGTCCGCCGCCCTGGCCGACCTCGCCGCCGCCCATGGCGAGCGCGTGATCGTCGCGCCCGCCGATGTCGCCGATGCCGCCGCGATGGCCGCCGCGCACGACGCGATCCGCCAGGCGGGACACGGGGAGGTGGCCCTGCTGATCGCCAATGCCGGGCGCTACAGCCCCGGCGAGGCGCTGGCCGCGGACGCTTTTCGCGCCGTGATCGAGGTCAATCTGATCGGCGCCGCCAACACGCTGGCGCCGGTCCTGCCAGGCATGCTGGCCCGCGGCCGCGGACAGGTGGTGCTCGTGGCGTCTCTGGCCGGGCTGATGGGCCTGCCCGGGGCCTCGGCCTATGGCGCGAGCAAGGCGGCGCTGATCAACTGGGCAGAATCCCTGCGCTTGGACCTGTCGGGGCGCGGCATCCACGTCCAGGTCGTCAACCCGGGCTTCGTCGCCACGCCGATGACGGCGGTGAACCGCTTTCCAATGCCGTTCCTCATGCCTGTGGAGGCAGCGGCCGCGCGCATCGTGGCCGGACTGGCGAGCAGACGGTTCGAGATCGCTTTTCCCCGCCGCCTCGCCTGGCCGATGAGACTGGTCCGACTGCTGCCGTACCGTCTGACCTTTCCCCTCATCGCGGCCAGCACGCGCGCGCGGCGATGAACGACGCCGAGGTGCCGACCGATCCCGGCTCCGGGCTCACCGCTGCTGCCGCGGCGGCCCGGCTGGCGCGACAGGGGCCGAACGCCATCGCCGCGGAGCAGGCGCGCCCGCTGCGGGCCCTGGCGCGCCGGCTCTGGGCGCCGGTGCCGTGGATGCTCGAAGCGACGATGCTGCTGCAGCTCGCGCTCGGGGAGTTCCTGTCGGCCGGCGTGGTCGGCGGCCTGCTGGTGTTCAACGCCGTGCTGGGCACGGTACAGGAACAGCGCACGCAGGCCGCGGTGGCGGCGCTGCGCCGGCGCCTCGCCGTGACCGCGACGGTGCGGCGCGACGGCGCCTGGCAGGTGATCGCGGCCCGCGACGTGGTCGAGGGCGATATCGTTCGCCTCGGCCTGGGCGGTATCGTCCCGGCCGATCTCCGGCTGCTCACCGGCGCGGTCTCGCTCGACCAGTCGGCGTTGACG
>JAJZFF010000188.1 GCA_021805485.1 Pseudomonadota bacterium | reverse complement strand
GGATGAGCTCGATGACCGAGATCAGCCGCGATCCGGCGGATCTGGTCGAGGCCGCCGCCGGGGCGCACCACCAGTATCCGGACGGGTTCGTGCTGATGCTGGGGACGATGTTCGCGCCGATCCAGGATCGCGACCGGCCGGGAGAAGGCTTCACCCACAAGGATGGCGACCTCGTCACCATCGCCTCGACCCGTCTCGGGCGGCTGCGCAACCGGGTGCGGCCCTGCCCGGACTGCGCGCCCTGGCGCTTCGGCGCGCTCGACCTGATGCGCAGCCTCGCCGCGCGCGGCCTGCTCTGATCGGCCGAGGCCCGATTCGGCTGCCCCCGCGATGGGTTGCCGGGCTCATCCCCGGCGGGCGGCCGCGTGTGGCGCAGCGTCGGATCGTGATCCCACCGTTGTGGCCGCCGGTTTCCCCCCTGACATTCGTTCATGAATGTCAGGGGGGACGACATCAGGGCGCCGACCCCAGAACCACGCGGACGATCAGCGAGGCGGCAAGCGCCAGCATCGTGATGCCGACCAGGGCATCCAGCACGCGCCATGCGGCGGGCCTGGCGAAGACGGGCTTCAGGATGCGCGCGCCATAGCCCAGCGCCGTGAACCACGCGAAACTGGCGCAGACGGCGCCAAGGACGAAAACCGGGCGCAAGGGAGCGGGCTGCGCCGAGCCGATCGTGCCGAGCAGCAGCACCGTATCCAGGTAGACATGCGGGTTCAGGAACGTGAACCCCGCCGTGGCGGCAAGGGCGCGGCGAAGGGTGAGGCCGCCGTTTTCGGTCATCGTGACCGCGGCGGGAACCAGCATCCGGCGCAATGCGATCAGGCCGTACGAGGCGAGGAACGCCGCCCCGCCGAGGGCCAGCAATGAAGTGAACTGGGGCGCGGCGCCCAGAAAGGCGCCCACGCCGCTCACGCCGGCCACGATCAGCACGGCATCCGCGAAACCGCAGAACAGCACGATCGGGCCGACATGTTCGCGCCGCAGCCCCTGCCGCAGGACGAAGAGATTCTGGGCGCCGATCGCGACGATGAGCGCCGCGGACGACGCGAACCCGGTGATGAACGGGGGAAGAAGATTTGTCATGCGTGGATCTATGAGACGGTCCCGTGCATTAGGACAGCTTGTTTTTCTAAGGCTGATTAAGCAATACTTCAGAGATGCTCGACTATTCCGCCCTGGCCGCCGTCGGCGCGGTGATCCGCGAGGGCAGCTTCGAACGTGCCGCGCAAGCGCTGGGCATCACCCCTTCGGCGGTTTCCCAGCGCGTGCGCGGCCTTGAGGAACGGCTCGGCTCGGTTCTGGTCGTCCGCGGGCAGCCCTGCGTTCCCACCGATATGGGCCGCGCCCTTTGCGCGCATCTCGATCGGGTGAAACTTCTCGAGGACGACCTCGCACCGGCCCTCGCCCTGACAGGGGCGGCCCCGCCGCTCACGCTGAAAGTGGCCGTGAACGCCGACAGTCTGGCAACGTGGTTTCCCCAGGCGGCCGCCACCTTCGGGCGCGGCGCGGGAATCCTGCTCGACCTGGCGCTGGACGACGAGGCCCATACGGCCGACCGGCTGCGCTCGGGCGAGGTCCTGGCCGCGGTGACGGCCGATCCCGAACCCGTGCAGGGCTGCCGGACGATCCTGCTCGGCGCGCTGCCCTACATTGCCTGCGCCAGCCCGGATTTCATGGCGAGACATTTTGCCGCGGGGGTGAATCGCGACACGCTGATGCGGGCACCTCACATGCGGTTCGACCGGCGGGACGCATGGCAGGCGCGCTGGGCCTCGGAGGCGCACGGCGTCGAGCTTGCTGCGCCGACGCACTGGATTCCCTCGACCCATGCCTTTCTGGATCTCTGCATCGCCGGGCTGGCCTGGGGGTTGCACCCGGCGCCGCTGGCCGAGCCGCATCTCGCCGCCGGGCGTTTGACCGAATTGCCGCCCGGCCTGCGGATCGACGTCAAGCTTTACTGGACGGTGGCCCGCCTGCACGCGAGGGCGCTGGAGAAACTGACCCGCGCGGTGTCCGCCACCGCCGCCGAATGGCTCGACGACTGATGTTCTCCCCTATGGGCCGCCGCCGCTCAATCGATGATGCGCCGGTAAAGATGCCAGGTCGAATGCCCGAGGATGGGCAGGACGATGGCGATGCCGAGCAATCCGGGAACGGCGCCGAGTGCGAGGCCGACCAGGACGATCAGCCCCCACAGGCCCAGAATGGCCGGATTCCGCCACAGCGCCCGGATCGATATGCCGAGCGCCGCGGGCATGTCGGCGGGCCGGTCGAGCAGCAGCGGAAAGGACATGACGCCGATCGCCAGCGCCGCGACCGCAAACACGAAGCCGGCGCAAACCCCGGCGGCGATCATCGCCCAGCCGGCGGGCGTGGTCAGCGCCGCCGCCACGAACGCCGCGAAGGACCGCGGTTCGGCGGCCCCGAGGGTCCGGATATAGATGAACTCCGCCGCCCCCAGCCACAGAAGCAGGAGGAGGATCTGCAACCCGCCCATCGCCAGGATCGCGCCGATCTGGGGCGAACGCAGGATGCCGGCGGCCTCGATCACCCTCGGCGTGCGGCCGGACTCGCGCAGGCGGCTCAATTCCATCAGCCAGACCGAGGCCAGCGGCCCGATCAGGGCGAAGCCGGCCACCAGGGGCACGACGAGCGGCAGGAGATGCCCGTTCGCGACGGCGGCGCTGAGGACGAGGCCGGCAATCGGAAACACGAGGGCGAGGACGACGATATCGGTTCGGTCGGCTTCGAAATCCTCGAACCCGCGGCGCAGCGCCACGGCGAGATCCTCGATGCCGATCCGGCGGATATTCACCGGAAGCGTCTTAGCTCCGGCCCAATACGTTTCGCCGTCGGCGGCGCCGATTTCCTCCACCGCGTGGCCCGGCGCCGACAGCGCCCATTCGATCGGATTGCGGATATGCATGGCGACACTCCCCCGGATCTGGCCCCCCGGATATGGAAAGATTCGGTGGTGCTTCGCGCCCCGCAGAACAACCGGCGGGCGCGCCGCAACCGTCATGCTCCGGCCGCATGGCAGAGGCGAGCGGATGTCGTTCGGCTGTCGCCGGACCGCAGCCGGCGACAGCGACGCGGGGCGATCAGGTCATGCCGGTCCGGCGCCCTGGATGTCGTTCAGTTCGTCGCAGTCGGCCGCCGACAACTCGAGGCCCGCGGCGGCCAGGTTCTGCCGCAAGTGATCCGCCGATGCCGTGCCCGGGATCAGCAGGATGTTCGAAGACCGCCGGAGCAGCCAGGCCAGCGCCACCTGCATCGGCGGCACGCCGAGGCGTCCGGCCACCGAGGAGAGTTTCGATGATTGCAGGGGCGTGAAGCCGCCGAGCGGGAAATACGGCACATAGGCGATCCCCTCTTCCGCCAGCGCGTCGATCAGGGCGTCGTCGTCGCGATGCGCCAGGTTGTAGTGGTTCTGCACGCAGACGATGTCGGTGATCCGGCGGGCTTCCGCGATCTGTCCGGGCGTCACGTTGCTCAGCCCGACATGGCGGATCAGCCCCTGCCGCTGCAGTTCGGCGAGAACGGAGACCGGTTCTTCGATCGATCCCTCGGCCGGGCCGTGCATGGCGTGCATGCTGCGGAAATTGACGACCTCCAGCCGTTCGAGGCCGAGATTGCGGAGATTGTCGTGAACGGCCCGGGTCAGTTCCGCGGGCGCAAGGGCCGGCAGCCAGGAGCCGTCATCGCCGCGGCGCGCGGCAACCTTGGTGACGATGACGAGGTCGTCAGCGTAGGGATGCAGCGCCTCGCGGATCAGCTGGTTGGTGACGTGCGGGCCGTAGAAATCGGCGGTGTCGATGTGATTGACCCCGGCGGCCACGGCTTCGCGCAATACCGTGCGGGCAGCCTCGGGGTCCCGGGGCGGGCCGAAAACGCCCGGCCCCGCGAGCTGCATCGCGCCGTAGCCGAGGCGCCTGACGGGCCGGTCGCCGAGGGTGAAGGTGCCGGACGGGTCTATGCTGGACATGATCGTCTCCATGCGGTGGATGGATCACAGCTGGCTACTGACCATCCGCATGATAATCCGCTACAATCCATACGGCTTGTGCGGGAACATGAACAATCGGACCTGATCTCGACGCCTTGAACGCCTTCATGACCGTGGCGCGTGCCGGTGGCTTCCGCGAAGGCGCGCGCGTCAGCGGCGCCAGCGCGTCGGCCCTGAGCGAATCGGTGCGCCGGCTCGAGGCCGCGCTCGGCGTGCGGCTGCTGCACCGGACCACACGAAGCGTCGTGCCGACCGAGGCGGGGGCGCAGCTCATCGAACGGCTCGGCCCGGCGCTGCGGGAGGTGGAGGACGCGCTCGATGTGGTGAACGTCTTCCGTGCCCGACCCGCCGGAACACTGAGGCTCAATGTCCCCGTCAGCGCGGCCCGGCTGGTCCTGCCTTCCATTCTTCCGCCCTTCCTCGCCGCCTTCCCGGAGATCCGGGTGGAGATCGTTGCCGAGGATGATTTCGTCGACGTCGTCGCGGCGGGGTGCGACGCCGGGATCCGCTATGACGAGCGGCTGGAACAGGACATGATCGCCGTGCCGATCGGCCCGCGCGTCCAGCGTTTCGCGACGGCCGCCGCCCCCGCCTATCTCGACCGGCGGGGCCGGCCGGCGCACCCGCGCGACCTGCTCGCCCATGCCTGCATACGGGGCCGGTTCCGCAGCGGCGCGATGCCACCCTGGGAGTTCGAGCGCGACGGCGAGATCGTGAAGATCGATCCGGCCGGCCCCTTGCTGGTCAGTTCCGGAACCGCCGCCGATCTTGCGATTTCGGCGGCCCTTGCCGGTGCCGGAATCATCTATCTCTTCGAGGACTGGCTGCGGCCGCATCTCGACAGCTTCATGCTCGAGCCGGTCCTGGAACCGTGGTGGCAGGCGTTTTCCGGCCCGTTTCTCTATTATTCAGGCCGGCGCCTGTTGCCGGCGCCGCTCAAGGCGTTTGTCGATTTCCTGCGGCAGGCCGGTGGATAGGCCCGGCCGCCGCCTTCGTCTGGTCGAAGCGGGCGCAGCAACGGTCGCGCGTCCGGCGAGGTTTGCCGGCTGACGGAATTGCTTGGTAAGACACGGTGGACAGGGAGGTCGGTCATGAGCGTATCGGGCGCAGCGGGGCGGAAGGTCATCATCACGTGCGCGATCACGGGTGCGATTCACACGCCGAGCATGTCGCCGCACCTGCCGGTGACGCCGGAGGAGATCGCCGATTCGGCGGTCGCCGCCACGGAGGCGGGAGCGGCGATCCTGCATCTGCATGCCCGGGATCCGGACACCGGCAGGCCGGACCAGTCTCCCGAGGCATTCGGGCGCTTCCTGCCGCGGGTGAAGCAGCGGACCAACGCCGTCATCAACCTGACCACGGGCGGCGCGCCCTACATGACGGTCGAGGAACGGGTGCAGCCGGCGGCGACGTTCCAGCCGGAGGTTGCCTCGCTGAACATGGGTTCGATGAATTTCGGCCTGTTCCCGATGCTCGACCGGTTCAGGGACTTCAAGCATCCGTGGGAGCGGGACGCTCTCGAGAACTCGCGGGACCTGGTGTTCCGCAATACGTTCCGCGATATCGAATTCGTGCTCCGCACCCTCGGCGAGGCCGGCACGCGCTTCGAATTCGAGTGCTACGATACGGCGCATCTCTACAATCTCGCGCATTTCCTCGGGCGCGGCCTGGTGAAGCCGCCGCTGTTCATCCAGACGGTGTTCGGCATCCTCGGCGGCATCGGCCCGCATCCGGAGGACGTGATGCACATGAAGCGCACGGCCGACCGGCTGTTCGGCGACCAGTATCGCTGGTCGGTCCTGGGGGCGGGACGCAACCAGATGCCCATCGCCGCACAGGCGGCGGCGATGGGCGCCAATGTCCGCGTCGGGCTTGAGGACTCGCTCTGGATCGGTCCCGGCCAGCTCGCGGAATCCAACGCCCAGCAGGTGCGCAAGGTCCGGCAGATCCTCGAGGGCCTCGGCCTCGGGATCGCGACGCCGGACGAAGCCCGGCAGATCCTGTCCCTCAAGGGCGCCGACCGGGTCGGGTTCTGACCGACGGCGCCAACTGCGACATATTCGGCTGAACTGGAGAATGGAATGAAGATTGCTGTTGTGGGTGCCGGCCTGGTCGGCTCGGCCTGGGCCATCGTGTTCGCCCGCGCGGGACATGACGTTGCCGTGTACGATGCGGTCGAGGGCGGCGCGGACCGCGCCATCGGCCTGATCGGCGACCGGCTGAAAACCCTCGAGGAGGTCGGCCTGATCGAGAATGCCGCGGCGGCAGGCCAGCGCGTCCGCGTGGCGGCGTCGCTCGCCGATGCCGTCGCCGGTGCCGCCTACATCCAGGAAAGCGTCTTCGAGACGGTCGAGCAGAAGCGGCAGATCTTCACGGCGCTGGACGCGGTGGTGGACCCCGAAACGCTGATCGGCAGCTCGTCATCCGGCATTCCGGCGTCCGCCTTCACCGATCATGTCGGCTGCCGCGAGCGATGCCTCATCGCCCACCCGGTCAACCCGCCCTACCTCATTCCGGTCGTCGAACTTGTTCCCGCGCCGTGGACGGCGCCGGCGACCGTGCAGCGCGTGCGCGCGCTGATGGAAAGCGTGGGCCAGGAACCCGTCGAACTGACCCGTGAAATCGAGGGCTTCGCGCTCAACCGCCTGCAGGGGCTTCTCCTCGCCGAGGCCTGGAAGCTGGTGGCGGACGGGATCATGTCGGTCGAGGACGTCGATCGCACCGTCTCCGCCGGGCTCGGCCTGCGCTGGAGCTTCATGGGCCCGTTCGAGACGATCGACCTGAACGCGCCCGGCGGCGTCGCCGACTACGCGCGGCGCTTCCGCCCGATGTATGAAACCATCGCCGGCTCGCGCGGCGTCGATCTCGGCTGGGACGACGCGCTGATCGCCGAGGTCGAGCGCCAGCGGCGGGTCGCGCTCCCGGCCGACCGGCTCGCCGAGCGTTCGGCCTGGCGCGACCGCCGGCTGATGGCCCTCATGGCTCACAAGCAAAATTCGAAAGATCCGACCCCCGGCTGATGTCCCGATCGGCCCGATCCGGAATAATTGTACCGTCGATCCACGACCGGGAGGCAAACATCGCTTTGTTCACCCGGTTCGTGGTGTTAAGGTCCCCGCTCGGCAAGAAACAGAAATCCGGCGTTCGCCCCGGCCGATGATCGCCCGCACTAGAGCGCTTTCCGATCCGTCCGGATCGGATGTAGTGCTCTATGATATTGATAAACAGAGCATCTTTTTCTGATCGGATGATGCTCTGACGAGGGTGGCGCCGATGGGGAAAGGAAACGATCATGACC
>JAJZFF010000265.1 GCA_021805485.1 Pseudomonadota bacterium | reverse complement strand
GGTCCAGGTCGGCAAGGTCTTCTGACCTCACCCCCTTCGGAATGGCGGGAAGCCCGGGCCTCAGGCCCGGGCTTTTCTCATTCCGCGGTGCCGGCGGGCAGGGCGGCGCGCAGCATTGCAAGATTGCGCTCCAGCACCGGCAGCGCCTCCTGCGCCTTCTGCCGGAAGGCCTGGTTCCGTCCCTCGCGCAGCTCGCCCTGGAACACCGCGATGGCGCTCTCATGGCTGCCGATCTCGTCGCGCAGGAACTCGACGGTCAGGTTCGGCTCGGGATGATAGCTGAGCGAGACGAGCTTTTCCTTGAGGTCGAAGGGCAGGGTGTTCGGCAGCGTCACCCCTTCCTGGGCCGCGAGGGTGCGCAGCTGCGGCTTGTAGGCCGCCGCGTCGGCGCAGACCTTGTCCACCGCCGGCATCGCCGCCGGCTCGATCGGCCCCTTGCGGACGAAGGAACAGGCGTCGAGGTCGAACTGCACGAGCTGATAGGCGCTCGTGACGAAAGCGAGATCCGCCGGCCCGAGGGCGGCGCCTTCGGGCGCTCGCGCCGTGCTCGCGCAGCCGGCGAGGGCCAGCATAGCGGCGAGGGCGCCATATCGGAATGCAGGGTTCATGATCTTGTCTCCATGACAAAAGCCGTGCGTTGCGCGGCACGACGCTGCCACGCCGGTTCGCGACCGTCATTGATTCATCGCATCCGGTCCGCCACCAATTTATTGTTGCACCGACGCAATATACTCGCTATGGTTGCATTATTGACGGCGCCGGTGCCTGCGACTGTTCTCCGGCGAGACACTCTCCTCCCGCTTTACCTCCTGGCCCCGGTGCGCTCCGGGGCCGTTTTCTTGTGGCGGAATGGCGGTAAAATTGCCCGATTTTCATGTGTTCCGCACATGATCGCGGAATGGAGTGGGCCTGTTAACCAGTTCCTTTTATGTTCTTGCGGTTTGCGGTGAACAGGGGTGCAAACCTGACATAAATGACACGCTCGCGTCACCCGTGTGCATCCTCCCTCTTGTTACAAACGAATTGCCTTGAGACATGCAGAGACGTTCGAGGCTCCCCTCCCAAAACGGTCCCGGAAGCATCCGGGACCGTTTTTTTAGCGGCATGCATTCATAATTCGCGATGAATCTCAAATTAAATTAAGTATTAATTATTCCTGTTCATGTGATCACACTGGGTCCGATGGACGGAGACAGTGGTGCCGCACCGGAAGGATAATCGAACGAGCCTCGCCTTCGCGCTGACGCGCGCGGTTCCGGCGCTGCTGCTGACGCTGGCGGCCGGCGGGCTTGCCTTCCTGCTGCTCGCCTGGGCGGCTCATCAGTCCGATCGGGTCTCCTTCCAGCGGCAGGAAAAGCTGGTCGGCCTCGTCGTCTCGCAACTGCGCGCGCAGATCGCGCATGACCAGGAAAGCTCGACCGTGTGGGACACCGCGGTGGAGAAGGTCCGCGCCGACGACACGCACTGGATCGACGACAATCTTGGCACCTGGATGCACAGTTACTTCGGGTTCGACGGCGCCTATGTGCTCAACCCCGAAAACCGTCCGATCTACGCCTTCGCCAATGGCGGGATGACGTCCCCCGCCGCCTATGACGGGATCCGCCGGCAGGTTGCGCTCCTCGTCCACGCCCTGCGGCGCGACATGCGCGGCGGCCATGGCACGGGGCCGGGCGGCAAGTTCCTCTCGCCCGGCCTTGCCGATCTTGCGGTCGTTCGCGGCCATCCCGCGGTCATCAGCGTCAAGCCGATTGTCACGGATACCGGCAAGATCCGGCAGGCGCCCGGCAGCGAATACCTGCATGTCGCCGTCCGCTTTCTCGATGGCTCCTTCGCCCGCCGGCTGACGCACGACTATCTTTTCAATGACCTGCATTTCGCCTGGACCCCGGCACACGGCCCCGGCGCCGCCGCCTACCCGGTCGACGACAATGCCGGCAGGCGGATCGGCTATTTCATCTGGCGCCCCTACCGCCCCGGCACGGCGGTTCTGTCGCGCGCGTTGCCCGTCCTCGGCGGGCTCCTCGCCCTGGCGCTGCTCACCGTCTCCGGTTTCCTTGCCGTCGTCCGCAGCCGCTCGCTCCGGCTGCAGGCGAGCGAGATGCGGATCCGTCACCTCGCGTTTCACGATCCGCTGACAGGTCTGCCCAACCGCACCTTCTTCAGCGAGAGCGTCGACGCCGCCCTCGCCGGGTCCGGCGGCGCCCCGACCGCGCTGCTCTTTCTCGATCTCGACCGCTTCAAGCAGGTGAACGACACGCTGGGCCATCCCGCCGGCGACATGCTGATCCGCGAATTCGCCACGCGGCTGCGCGCCCTGGTCCGCGAGGGCGACATCGTCGCCCGCGTCGGCGGCGACGAGTTCACGATCATGCTCGCCGGCGTTGCCGGGCGCGATGATGTCGAAAAGCTCTGCGCGCGCATCGTCGAGTCCGTCCGCATGCCCTTCGATCTCGACGGCAACCGCCTCTTCATCGGCCTGAGCCTCGGCGTCGCCCTTGCGCCGGATGACGGCACCGACCGCATCGACCTGCTCCGCAAGGCCGACATCGCGCTCTACAGCGTCAAGGCCACCGGTCGCGGCCGCTATGCGTTCTTCGAGCCGGGGATGGACGACGCGCTCCGCCTCCGCCGCGATATCGAGGCGGATCTCCGCGCCGCCTTGCAGGAAGAGGGCGAGATCGTGCCGCACTACCAGCCCATCCACGCCGCCGCCGGCCACGCGATCACCGGGTTCGAGGCGCTGCTGCGCTGGCACCACCCGACGCGCGGCTGGATCTCGCCCGAGGTGTTCATCCCCATCGCCGAAGATGCCGGCCTGATCGAGATGATCGGCGAGCGCGTCCTCAGCCAGGCTTGCGCTGCCGCGGTCAACTGGCCGAACCGCACCATCGCGGTGAACGCCTCCGGAGTCGAGCTCGCCAGCCCCGCCTATGCCGGCCGGGTCGCCGCCATCCTGCGCGCCACCGGCCTGCCGCCGCAGCGCCTCGAGATCGAGATCACCGAAACCGCGGCCAACGGCCAGATCGGCACTGCGGCCGAGACTCTCGCGGCGCTCCGGGCGCTGGGGGTCCGTATCGCCATCGACGATTTCGGCACCGGCTTTTCATCGCTCGCCCGCCTCCGGCAGCTCCGGGTCGACCGCGTCAAGATCGACCGCGGTTTCATCCACGGATTCGGCAACCAGGACAGCGATGAGGTCATTGTCCAGGCGATTATCGACCTCGCCCACGCAAAGGGGCTGCGCGTCACCGCCGAGGGAGTCGAAACGCCGCAGCAGCGCGAGGGGCTCGCCAGGATCGGCTGCGACGATCTCCAGGGCTTCATCTTCTCGAAGGCACGCCCCGCCCTCGAAATCGACCGACTCGTCGGGGACGAGGACGGCGTGCCCGCGAACGATATGCCCGCCCCGCAGGGCCGCACCGCATGATCCCGAACTGAAGGCGATTATGCGAACGGGTGAAGGCGGTGCCGCGCCCTGTCCTTTCTCCCGACCCCCTGCTTGATCCAGCGCAACGCCCGCCGGAGGTGGCCTGCCTAGCGTCGGCGCACGCAATAAGCGGAAACCCCCTTGGCGTGGAGCAAGACAATGGCCTTACGTATCGATTCATCGGAAATCATGTCCCGCCGGCGCGTCGTCGCCGGCGCCGCCGGGCTGGCCGGATTGGCCGCCGGCCTGGTCGCCCTTAGCCGCACGGCCCGGGCGCAGGACCAGGATCAGGACCGGCTGCGCGATCAGGACAAGCTGCAGGACCCCGATCAGGACCGCGATCTCGACCGTGACCGCGACCGCGACATGACCCACGACAGTATCGGCGTCGGCCGCGGCCCCGCGGCGGGCGGCCACGGCTCGGGAAGCGGCGCGGGCGGCGGCGGTGCCGGCGGTGGTGGTGCTGGGGGAGGCGGAGGCCGATAGGCCTGCGCAACGTCTGTCCCGGAGGACATGCGGACTCCACAGGCGGCAGAGCCGGGTGGCGGCATGATGAACTTTCGCGAGACTACCGCGTTTTCTGCAAGCCAAGCCCACTCGCGACAACTATGAGCGCCCCGGAGCGATCCGGGGCCTTCTTTCCGCCCGCCACATATATCCCGACTCACGTCATGGCGGCGGCAATTCGCCACGCCAACCCGGCCCGATCATCCTGTGCAGAAGCCGGGGAGCAGCATAGTCGATTTCTCATATGCTACTGGGTCTGAACGGCAGCAGCACGCCGGGAACAGTCATTATCGGCGTCGGCGATCGCTGTTCTGACTGATAATGGGCCCATCAGGGGCCATTTCGAAATAAACTCTAAAAAAGTTGTAAACGTTTAAACAAATTCAGCGTCATAGAAATGCCACGGTAAATCTCTTTCCTTTGCCTCACCAATCGAAAGGAGAGCGAAGATGGAAAAGGCAACAATCTGTATTCTTGGCGCAGTGGTCGGGGCCGCGATCGCCGCGCCGGTGACGGGTTCCGCCGCGTCGCTTGCCCCGGCGCCTCGCTTTGAGGCCACGTCCTATGCCGAACTTATCGGCCCTGTGCCCAATGCGTCCGTCATGCTTCGCCAGCACGATGAAGCGCTCGCCCGTCAGCGCGCGGAGCAGGGCGGCGCCCGGATCCGGCAGGCCCCGGAGCAGGGCGGTGCCCGGATCCGGCAGGCCGATGAACAACAACAGCATCATCACCATCACCACCACCACCACCATTCCTGGTAATGAAACCGACTCGATCAGCCGAAGATATTGCAGGGCATCAAAGACAAACCTGCCACGGCCATGGATCCGTTCGCCCGGCAGGTTCACCCTGCCGGGCCAGGCGCCGGGCCTCCAGCGTCGCGTTCAACCCAGCTCGGTAAAGATGCCCGCCCTGCGGGGTCAATGTCGCGTCGCGAGGCGGGATGCGGCTTCGCGGGCTTGCGCCTCGCGGGTAGCGGCCTGGCGGGCCAGGCCTTGCCGGCAGGCGGCGAGGATGGCGGGTGGCGCGTGTTCCGGACGGCCGGCATCGAAGGGTGGGGCGGGGGCGTATTCGAAGCCGAGCTGGAGGGTTTGCGCCACCTCCGGACCGACAATCTCGGCGAGCACCACGAGCGCGAAATCAATCCCCGCGGTGACCCCGCCGCCGGTGATGACGTTGCCATCGCGCACCACCCGGCCGTCATCCGGAATGGCGCCGAACGGCTTCAGCAGGTCGCGCCACGCCCAGTGGCACGCCGCGCGCCGCCCCTGCAACAGCCCGGCCGCGCCGAGGATCAGCGAGCCGGTGCAGACCGAGGTGATGTAGCGCGCATCGGCGGCAATGCGGCGGAGTTCGGCGATAAATCCGTCGTCCAGCGCGGCGTCGAGCGCGTTCGTGCCGCCCGGCACGCAGAGAAGGTCACAGCCGGGAATGTCCGCAAGGCGGGCGGTGCGGCCGAAAACGAGGCCGTCGCTCGGCACATCGCCGCCATCGCGACTGGCGACGATGACCTCGCATCCCGGTGCGCGGATGAAGAACTGGTGCGGGCCGGTGAAGTCGAGCTGGGTCATGCCCGGATAAACGGCGAAGAGGATGCGGAATGGCGGTGGGGACATGGCGGTTCTCCGATGATGCCACCGAGTGTCCCATGACGGCGCGATTGACGAAATGACCATGATCCCTCATTTCAGGCCATGACCCGGCATATCGGCATCCTGATCTATCCGGACTTCCAGATCCTCGACGCATCTGGGCCGATCGCGGCCTTCGAGATCGCCGCGCGGCATGAAGCCGACGCGTATCGGCTGGCGATCCTCTCCGCATCCGGCGGACTCGTCCGCTCATCGTCCGGTGCCATGCTGGGTAGCGAACCCGCCAACACGGCCGGTACGCTGGACACGCTGATCGTAGCGGGCGGAAGGGGCAGCAGGCGGGCGATGGAGTGCCCCGAGATCCGCGCCGTCGTCGTGGCGCAGGCGCGGCGGGCGAGGCGGCTGTGCAGCGTCTGTTCGGGCGCTTTCCTGCTGGCGGCGGCGGGCGTGCTGGACGGGCGGCGGGTGACGACCCATTGGCGCCGGGCGGAGGAACTGGCGCGGCGGTTTCCGCGTCTCCAGGTCGAGCCGGATGCCATCCATATTCGTGACGGGGCGGTATGGACCTCGGCGGGGATTACCGCCGGCATCGACCTGTCCCTTGCCCTGATCGCGGAGGACCTGGGCGAGGCGGTGGCGCGGCGCGTGGCGCAGGAGATGGTGGTCTATTATCGCCGGCCGGGCGGGCAGTCGCAGTTTTCGGCGCTGCTCGAGATGGGTGGGGGCGACGGCCGCTTCGCCGGGCTGCTCGGCTGGATGCGCGACCATCTGGACGCGCACCTCACGGTCGAGGCACTGGCCGAACGGGTGGCGATGAGTCCACGGCATTTCTCGCGGGCGTTCGGCCGGTCGGTCGGCATGAGTCCGGCGAGGGCGGTGGAGCGCCTGCGGCTGGAGACCGCGCGCGAGCGGGTCGAACATTCCAGCATGCCCATCGAGGCGATCGCCGGGATGGTCGGGTTTCACGATCCGGAACGCATGCGGCGGGCATTCCTGCGCGCCTTCGGCCAGCCGCCGCAGGCCTTGCGACGCAGCGCGCAGGCGCAATGACCGCGACGGGTTGCGCCGGCTGCCTTCCCGTATCGGCCGCAGGTGACGGACCGCGCGCGGAAGAACGCCCTCCCGCGCCGTGAGCGGATGCGGCTACTGCATGAACCAGCCATGGCTGACGACCATGGACTGGCCGGTCAGGGCGTTGCTCGGGAATCCGGCGAAATGGAGCACCGCGGCGGCGACATCGTCCACGGTGGTGAATTCGCCGTCCACGGTGTCCTTCAGCATGACGTTGCGCACGACGTCGTCCTCGCTGATGCCGAGTTCCCTTGCCTGTTCCGGGATCTGCTTCTCGACCAGCGGTGTCCGCACGAAGCCGGGACAGACGACGTTGGCGCGGACGTTATGTTCCGCGCCTTCCTTGGCGAGAACCTTGCAGAGGCCGATCAGCCCGTGCTTCGCGGTGACGTAGGGCGCTTTCAGCTTCGACGCCTCCTTTGAATGCACCGAGCCGATATAGACGACCGAGCCGCTTTTCTGCGCATACATGTATTTCAGGCAGGCGCGCGTCGTCAGGAAGGCGCCGTCGAGATGGATCGAGAGCAGCTTCTTCCAGTCTGAAAAGGGAAACTCGGCGAGCGGCCTGACGATCTGGATGCCGGCATTGCTCACCAGCACATCGATCCGGCCGAACCTTTCAGCCGCGGCGGCGACGCCGTCCTCCACCTGCTGCTCGTTAGTGACGTCCATGGCGACTGCCAGCGGCTCCGGCCCGAAGGCCGCGAT
>JAJZFF010000563.1 GCA_021805485.1 Pseudomonadota bacterium | reverse complement strand
GCCGTTCGAGAGCCTCGACGAGGTCGGCCTCGTGCTGGGCATGAACCCGACGCTGCGCGAGCGGCTGCGCCCGCATCTCTCGCTCGCCACCCTGGACGATCCGGTCCCTGCGCTGGCCGATCCCGCCGTCGCCGCGTCGCTCGCACAGATCGGCAGCGCAGCCGGCGCGACGACGGCAACGCCGGGCGTCGCGTTCAGCATCGAGGCGCAGGCTGACGTCGCCGGCGCGCGCTTCACTCGCCGCGCGGTGGTGCGCATCGGCGCGACGCAGAGCGGCCGTGCCTACGCCATCCTCGCCTGGGACTCGGCGCCGTGACGGCGCGCGACACAGTCGGTCAGGGATTGCAGATTTCGCTGCCACCACCCTGCGCATTGGCCCCGAGGGAGCAGAGATCGTATTCGTGGCCAGCGCGATTGGAGGGGTTGCGATAGATGTAGGGATGGTTCCAAGGATCGACTGGCAGCGCATCGCCCTTGAGGTACGGCCCATTCCAGGTGACGACGTCGGCGGGCTTCGTCGACAATGCCTGCAGTCCCTGCTCGGTAGAGGGATAGCTGCCGACATCGAGTTTGTAGAGGTCCAGCACCGAACCCAGACGTTCGATCGACTGCGTCGCCACCGAAGTGCGCGCGCCGCCGAGTTGGCGCAAGGCCGCCGGCGCGACGAGGCCGATCAGCAGGCCAAGGATGGCGATGACGACGAGAATCTCGAGCAGCGTGAAGCCGCGCTCGCGGCGGCGGCAACGGACGGTGGCGGGAGCGGCGTGACGCGGGGCAAGCTGTGGCATGGCGTTCCTGATCCGGGCCCCGTTCTCTACTGCGACGGCATCGGGGTCGGAAGCGGCGTTCGTCGCCGCAACAAAACGATCACACACCGACGGCAGCCACCGCACGCTTCGCTGGTCTATCATGCAGCGCGACGCGACAGACGGATGGCCCGGAGCACGATGCCGATTCCCTCGCTTGCCTGCATGGCCCTCGTCGCCGCCTACCACCATCTGCCGCCGCGCGTGCTGCCGGCGATCCAGGCGGTCGAGGGCGGCAGTGTCGGCACCATCCAGCGGAACCGGGACGGCTCCGAGGATCTCGGACTGATGCAGGTCAACACGCTGTGGCTGCCGACAATGGCCGTGCTCGCCGGTACCACGCCCGAGCAGGTCCGCCACCGCCTGCTCACCGACCCATGTTTCAACATCGCTGCCGCGGGCGCGATCCTGGCCCAGTACCGGCGCGCCGAGGCTGGCGACCTGATGCGCGCCATCGGCGATTACCACTCCCACACCGCCGCGCTGAACCAGCGCTACCAGGGCGAGGTGACGCGCGCCGCTGGGCGTCTGTTCGGTCAGCCGCGCCGATAAAATGGCGCCCGACCTCTCCGCCGCGCTGCCGGTTGGACGCAAAGGCCGCCTGCTCGCCCTGGCGCTGGGATGTCTTGCGCTGGCGCTGATCTGGCTGGCGCTGGTGGCCCCGCTGGTGGATGTCTATGGCGCCCGGGCGCGCCGCCTGGTGGAGCAGCAAGAGCTGGCGGACCACATGGCGGCCCTGGCCGCCGCCCTGCCGGAGCTGCAGCGGCAGAGCGCGGGCGCTTCCCAGCCGGCGCAAGGCCGCGCCGGGCTCCTCGAGGGCGCGAGCGACGCTGTCGCCGGCGCCGCGCTGCAGGAGCGGCTTCAGGGGATGGTCAACGCTGCCGGTGCCTCGCTGACCAGCGCCGAAATGCTGCCGCCGCGGACGGTCGTTGGGCTGAGCCGGATCGGCGTGCGGGCGAGCGTCTATGCCCCGGACTGGCCGAAACTGGTCGGGCTGCTCCACGCCATCCGCGAGGCCGATCCGCACCTGATGATCGACGATCTCACGCTGAACGCCATGAGCGCACGCAGCCGCGATGCCGGGCCGGCGCTGGACGCGACGTTCTCCATCTTCGGCTTCAGGGCCACCGGCCCTGGCGCCCACACAGGACCACGCTAGTGGGATGATTGAGAAATTCCGACACGGATTTCGGTATCTGAATCACACTAATTCAATATGTTATCGGCCCGCTCACCCCATAAATTCGCATACGAATTCCCCGGGGCGGGACACTAGAACCATACTGGAGCACGGTCCGCCCTGATGGGATCATCAGGGCCGACGGTCGTGCTCTAGAACGATCTGACTCCAGAGCAACTTATCTCCGATTTGCCCGAGCCGAAACGGCTCGGCCAGACCGGCGGTGGCTCCAGATGGCGCCGTGGGGCTTGCCGCCTCCGCCTTGCGCTGGCAGGTTGCGCCGCTTTTTGCCCGATCGCGTGACGCGGGCAAGGAAAGGAGCGCGATGCGCATTCTTCTCACCGGCGGGTGTGGCTTCATTGGCTCGGCAGTCATCCGCCACCTCATCCGCGATACCGGCCACCAGGTGGTCAATGTCGATGCCATGACCTACGCCGCCTCGGAGGAGGCGCTGGAGGAAGCGCGGGTCCATCCCCGCCACACGCTCATCCGCGCCGATATCCGTGACGCGGCGGCGATGCGCGCGGTGTTTGCCAACCACCGGCCGGACGCGGTGATGCATCTCGCCGCCGAATCCCATGTCGATCGCTCGATCGACGGCCCCGCCGCGTTCATCGACACCAACATCGTCGGCACCTATGTCCTGCTCGAGGCTGCCCGGGACTATTGGGCAGGGCTCGAACAGACGGCCAAGAGTCACTTTCGCTTCCACCACATTTCCACCGACGAGGTGTTCGGCTCGCTGGGCCCGTCGGACCCGCCCTTCACCGAGACCACGTCCTACGACCCGCGCAGCCCCTATTCGGCGAGCAAGGCCGCTTCCGATCACCTGGTGCGCGCCTGGTTCCACACCTACGGGCTGCCGACGCTGGTCAGCAACACCACCAACAATTACGGCCCCTGGCAGTTCCCCGAGAAGCTGATCCCGCTGGTCACCATCAACGCCCTCGAGGGGCGCGAACTGCCGGTGTATGGCGACGGCTCCAACCTGCGCGACTGGCTGCTGGTCGAGGACCATGCCGAGGCGCTGGTTGCGGTGCTGCAGCGCGGTGAGCCGGGCGGCACCTACGCCATCGGCGCCCGCCAGCCGCGGCGCAACCTGGAGGTGGTCGAGACGATCTGCGCCATTCTCGATGAGCTGGCGCCCGATCCGTCCGGCCCACGGGCGCGGCTGATCCGCTTCGTCGGCGACCGGCCGGGGCACGATTTCCGCTATGAGATCGACCCCCAAGCCGCCGAGCGCGCCCTCGGCTGGCGGGCGCGGCACGATTTCGCCGCCGGGCTGCGCCGCACGCTGCTCTGGTATCTCGACCATCGCGACTGGTGGACGCGCATCCGCGCCGCGCGCTATGCCGGCCAGCGCCTCGGCCGCGCGGGAACCTGAGCCTCTGTCGGCTGCAATCTGGGAGTGTCGGGCTTGATGAAGGGCATCATACTCGCCGGCGGGGCCGGCTCGCGGCTGCACCCGATGACCCTCGCCGCATCGAAGCAGATGCTGCCGGTCTACGACAAGCCGATGATCTATTACCCGCTGAGCACGCTGATGCTGGCCGGCATCCGCGACATCCTGGTGATCTCGACGCCCGAGGACCTGCCCCAGTTCCGCCGCCTGCTCGGCGATGGGTCGGGGCTCGGCATTCGCTTCTCCTATGCCGTGCAACCCCGCCCCGACGGCCTCGCCCAGGCGTTCCTGATCGGGCGGGACTGGATCGCGGGCGAACCCTGCGCGCTGGCGCTCGGGGACAATCTGATCTTCGCCGATCATCTTTCCGTGTCCCTGCGCGCCGCTGCCGCCCGGCCCGAGGGGGCGACGGTGTTCGCCTATCGCGTCGTCGATCCCGAGCGCTACGGCGTCGTCACCTTCGACGAGGAGGGGCGGGCGGTCGAGATCGTCGAGAAACCGGCCCAGCCGCGCTCCAACTGGGCGGTGACCGGGCTCTATTTCTACGACCGCCAAGTCTCCGATCTAGCCGCGACGATTCGCCCCTCGGCCCGCGGCGAGCTCGAGATCACCGACCTCAACCGGCTTTATCTGGAGGCCGGGTCGCTGCATGTCGAACGGCTCGGCCGCGGGTGCGCCTGGCTCGACGCCGGCACGCCGGACAGCCTGCTGCAAGCGGCGACCTTCGTGCAGACCATCCAATCCCGCCAGGGCATGCTGGTCGGCTGCCCGGAGGAGGTCGCGTTCCGCATGGGCCATATCGACGCCGAAACCTTGCGCGGCCATGCCCGGCGCCTGGGCAAGACCGAACTGGGCCGGGTTCTCGCCGATCTGGCCGACGGCGTGCACGGCTGAGGACCGGGACCATGAAAATCGAACGCCTCGCCATTCCGGACGTCATCCTCGTCGTTCCGCCCCGCTTCGCCGATGCCCGCGGCCATTTTTCCGAGACCTACAACGAAGCCCGCTTCGCTGCCGCGGGGATCGGGGCGCACTTCATCCAGGACAATCAGAGCCTTTCGCGCGCCAAGGGGACGATCCGCGGCCTTCACTGCCAGCTGGCGCCGAACGTGCAAGGCAAGCTGGTGCGCTGCCTGCGTGGCGCGATCTGGGACGTGGCGGTGGATATCCGCGGCGGGTCGCCGAGCTATGGGCGCCACGTCGCGGCCGTGCTGAGCGCAGAGACGGGCGCCCAGCTCTGGGTGCCGGGCGGCTTCCTGCACGGGTTCTGCACCCTCGAGCCGGACACCGAGGTGCTCTACAAGGTCACCGCCCCCTACGACCGCGCCGCCGAGCGCGGCGTGATCTGGAACGACGCATCGCTCGCGCTGCCCTGGCCGGTTGCTCCGGGCGAGGCGGTCCTTTCCGAGAAGGACACCCAGCTGCCTGGCTTCGCGGAGGCCACCGCCTGGTTCCCGACGCCGTGACCCGCGTCCTGTTGACCGGCGGCACCGGGCAGGTCGCGCAGGAACTGGCGGCGTTGCTGTCCGGGGCCTACCTCGTCGGGCGGCCCGGCTTTGATTTCGACCACCCGGAGACGATCGAGACCGCCTTCCTCGCCGCGCGGCCCGCCCTGGTGATCAATGCCGCGGCCTACACGGCGGTGGATGCGGCCGAGGGCGCGGTCGGCCCGGCCTGGCGTGCCAATCGCGATGGGCCGGCGCGCCTGGCCGCGCTCTGCGCCGACGCCGGCGTCCCGATGATCCACATCTCCACCGACTATGTCTTCGACGGCGCCAAGGGCGCGGCCTATGTCGAGACCGATCCGACGAACCCCACCGGGGTCTACGGCGCCAGCAAGCTCGCCGGCGAGCGTGCGGTGCTGGAGCGCTGCCCGCGCGCCATCATCCTGCGCACGTCCTGGGTCTATGCGGCGCGCGGGAAGAACTTCCTGCTGACGATGCTGAACGCGCGCAAGCGGACCGACACGCTGCGCGTCGTCGCTGATCAGCGCGGCACCCCGACCGCCGCCGCCGACCTCGCCGCCGCCATCGCCGCCATCGCCGCGCGCCTCGCCGAGGGTTGGCGGGAGTCCTATGCCGGCATCTATCACGCCACCGCCCAGGGCGAGACGACGTGGCACGGGTTCGCCAGCGAGATTTTCGCCCAGGCCGCCCGCCATGGCCTGACCCCGCCGACGATCACCCCGATTGCAACCTCCGACTGGCCCACCCCGGCCCGCCGTCCGGCGGATTCGCGGCTTGATTGCGCCAAGCTGGCGGCGACCTTCGGGCTCCGCCTGCCGCCCTGGCAGGAGGGGGTGGCGCGAACGGTGGACGCGGTCCTCGCGGCCTGACGGCGTGGCAAGCCGCGTCGTCATCCTCCTCGCGATCTATCAGGGCGAGCGCTTCCTGCCCGAACAGCTCGCCTCGATCACCGCGCAGACCCACGCCGAATGGGTGCTCTACTGGCGCGACGACGGCTCGCGCGACGGCTCCGTGGCGCTGCTGGAAGCCTTCGCCGCCGGGCGCGGAGCGGGGCGCGTCGTGCAGGTCGCCGGCGGCGAGCGGCTTGGCGCGGCGGGCAGCTTCTTCCACCTGCTGCGCCACGCCGTCGCCGCCGAGCCAGGCGCCGCCGCCTTCGCTTTCGCTGATCAGGACGATGTCTGGCGGCCGGAGAAGCTGGCCGTCGGGCTGGCGGCGCTGGCCGATGGACCAGGCCCGGCGCTGTGGTTCTGCCGCACGACGCTGGTCGACGCCGCTCTGCGCCCGATCGGCATCCAGCCGAACCTCGGCGCGCCGTACGGGTTCCCGGCCGCGCTGGTCGAGAACACGGCGAGCGGATGCGCCATGCTGCTCGACGCCGCGGCCGCGTGCCTGGTCGCGGCCAGCGCGCCGCCCGCCGGCTGCCTGCACGATTGGTGGGCCCATATCCTGGTCGGCGCGGCCGGTGGATTGGTGCTGCGCGAGGACACCCCACTGGTGCTCTACCGGCTGCACGGCGGCAATCTGGTCGGCTCCCGCCCGCCACCCCTGATCCAGCGGGCGCTGGCGGCGCTGATCCGCGGCCCGCGCTTCCAGATGACCATGCTGCGCCGCCATCTCGATGGGCTGGCGGCGCAGCCGGCGGCGCTCACGCCATGCGCGCTGGCAGCGGTGACGCGGCTGCACGCCGCCCTGGCCGGGGGCATCCTCCGCCGGGCGTCGGCGCTCGGCGTCACCGGCCTGCGCGGGCGGCGAAGACTGCGCACCTGGCTGTTCCGTCTCTGGTTCCTGATCGGCTGAGCCATTTTCGGGCGACCGGGCAACTCCGCCCGCGGCCCGCCGCTCAAGGCTGCGTCAGGAAATCCAGCAGGGCCCGATCGAACGCGTCCGGTGCTTCGAGATGGACGAGATGCCCGGTGTCGAACCGCTGCACCCGCGCATCGGGCATGGTCGGCGCCAATGCGGCGGCGAGGTCGGCGACGTGCCCCATGGCGTCGCGCGCCGCTGGCGGCGCGTATGGCCGCCCCGGTGCCGTGCGGTCACGGGTGCCGACCAGGAACAAGGTGGGCGCCGTGACCAGCGGCAACTCGTGCACCGTCGGCTGGCCCCAGATCGCCGTGTAGGTAGCCACGAATGCCTCGGCCCAGCGGGGAAAGTCGCCGCTCAGGGTGATGCGCTCGCGCAAGGCGACGAACGGGTCGAGCGCGGCATCGCTCAGTGTCGTGCCGTAGGCGGTCTTGAGGTAATGCCGGTATTCCGACGGGGTGAGGCCGAGTTCCCATTGCAGCAGGCGCGATTCCGGCACCGGCGGGACATGGAAGCGATAATCCTCCAGCCCGAGGGGGGCCTCCAGCACCAGCCGGCGCACCCGCGCCGGATAAGTGCGGGCAAAGCGCACCGCGAGCATGCCGCCCATCGAATGGGCGAGCACATCGACCTGCGGCAGACGCAGCGCGTCGAGCAAAGCGGCGGTCTGCTCCGCGGCGCGGTCGAAGGACCA
>JAJZFF010000442.1 GCA_021805485.1 Pseudomonadota bacterium | reverse complement strand
ATCGGCCCGATGAGCCGCACCGTTGCCGATTCCGCGCTCATGCTTTCCGTCATCGGTTCGGGCCCTGACCCCCGCGACCGATACACACTGCCCGGGCCCGAGTTCGATTGGATGGAGTGCCTGAAGGGCGATCTCAAGGGCAAGAGGGTGGCACTCTCATTGGACTGGGGCTATGCGGCGGTCGATCCGCGCGTGCGCGCCATCGTTGCCGATGCGGCCCGCGTCTTCGAACGCGACCTCGGCTGCATTGTCGAGGAAGCCCATCCAGGCTGGACGGATCCCTATCCGGCCTTCTGGGGTCTCGTCGCGCTCGAGTCCGATCTCGCCGGCATGCGTGCGCTTGCGGACAAGTTTGGGGACCGCATGACTCCGCATCTGCTCGATTTTATCCGCCGGCCGTGGACCGCGGAGGAGTTCACCGGCGCAGTCATGGCCCGCAAGGCGGTTAACAATCGGATGTGGCGCTTCATGGAGCGTTATGATCTGCTGCTTACGCCGACACTCGCCGTGCCGCCGTTCCCGGTACATGTCCAGGGTCCGGAGAAGATCGACGGACGCATCGTCGCGCCATTCCAGTGGTTGGCCTTCACCTTCCCGCTGAACATGACCGGGCAACCAGCGGCATCGGTCCCGGCCGGCTGGACCGCGGACGGCCTGCCCGTCGGCATGCAGATCGTGGGCCGCCATCTCGATGATCCGATGGTGCTGCGTGCATCCGCGGCTTTCGAGGCGGTGCGGCCATGGCGGCAGCGTCGTCCGCCTGTGCTCGGGTAATCCGGCTTTCAGCGCTCGAAGACGAGCAGCGTCGACGTCGCCGAGGCATAGAGCCGGCCATCCGCGCCGGTCAGCTTTGCCTCGGCGAAGGCGACACGGCGGCCGAAGCTGAGCACGAGGCCTTCGGCACGGACCTTGCCTGTATCCTGTGTCATCGCCTTGTGGTAGGCGATTTTCAGTTCCAGCGTGGTGTAGCCCTGATGGGGCGCCAATCTGGAATGGACCGCGCAGCCGCATGCAGAGTCGAGCAGCGTCGCCGCATAGCCGCCGTGCACCGTCCCGATCGGGTTGTAGACATGCCGATCCGGCGTACCCTCGAACACGGCGCGCCCCTCCCCGACCTCGACGAGGCGAAAGCGCAGCGTCTCGCCGATGGCCGGGCCGCGCTTGCCCGTGAGAAGGGCACGCAGCTGATCCAGACCGGATAGAGCAGCCTTGCCTTCACCGTCGTCGTTCACTGCATCCCTCCGTCCATTCCGGCGCCACGGTACGAAGCCACTGGTGCGGATTGCGGCAGCGCCACCGCACACTCCGCCGGAGGCGCGGACGATGCAAGCGAACTTGGGCTAACCTATCAGCGCCCGGCTGGCCCGCAGCATCGAGCCGAGCGGCGCATAGACGCGCTGCAGCACACCCAGCATGTCGGTTTCCGCGCCACGCGGCCGGCCGGCCGCGAGCCAGAGCCCAAGCAGCGTCGCACTGTAGCTGACGACTCCCAGCGCGACCGCACCCACCAGCGGTGCCGCCAGCCTCGACGGGACCGAGTCCGCAGTGGCGTGATTGAGGCCGCTGGCAATGACGATCGCTGCCATCACGATCGAGGCAAGCACCGGCCGCCAAGTCTGCGCCACCATCTCGTGCGCGCGCACGTCATAGCGCTGCATGGTCCGCCAGACATAGATGGCCTGCTCGGCAATACCCACCGGCATGCTGAGGATCATCGCGCTGAGCAGCCCGAACCTCGGCAGCAGAATGGCGAAGAGCGGGACACCGATGAGCAGGGAGGCCATCTGGATGCGGAACATCGGCGCCAGAATCCCGTGCGAACTGAACAGGGTGCAGCTCAGCGCGCCGGGGACGCCAATGATGCTCCCGATCACGATCACCTGGATCAGCGGCGCCACCTCCATCCAGCTAGGACCGAACGCGAGCCGTACGATCGGCTCCGCCACCAGTCCGATCCCCACGCTGGCCGGGGTCATCAGCAACATGGCCGTCCCGGTCACGCGCAGATACGTCTCGGCGATGCTTTCGCCGGAATGTTTGGCCACCGCGAAGGCGGAGAACAGGGCGCGGTTGAGTGGCTGCAGCAATTCCGAGCCTGGCAGCGTCGCGATTTCACCGGCGACGGAATAAAACCCGACCTGTGTCGTGTTCAGCAGCCGCCCGATGATGAAGCTGCCGGCGCGATCGCGCACCAGCACGCCGAGGCTGATGACCCAAGTCCATAGCGAGAAGCCGATGATCCGCCGCCAGGCGATCAGGGTAAAGCCAGGCCGGTAGGGATGCATGACATAGCTCATGCCAACGCGCAGGATGCGCCCGACCAGGATGCCGGCGACCAGCGCCCAGTACGTGCGCAGCAGCACGGCCAGCGTGATCGTGGTGAGGATGGCCGCGAGGCGCGGCACCAGCCGCAGCTTGAACTCCTTGTCGAAGGTCAGATCGCGCCGGAAATCGATGATGCCGACATTCTCGAACGCCTCGACCGCGGTGGCCAGCGCCAGCGCCAGCAGAATATGGGCGAGCCGCGGCTCGTTGAAGAAGGCGCCGACCGGGACCGCCGTCGCGGCGATGAGCAACGCCGTGAAGACATTGCGGATCGCATTCATGGTGAAGGCGGTGTTGTAGATCGCCCGGTCCGGCTGCTTCTCGCGGATCAGGGCATCATCCACGCCGATGATGGAGAGGGCGTCGATCGCCTGGGCGAAACTGGTGCCGAGGGCGACCAGGCCAAAGTCACTCGGCAGGAGCAGGCGGACAAGGACCAGCGTGCTGCCCAGGCCGAGCACGCGGGTCACCAGCCGCCATACGATCATCCAGCCGGTCGCCTTGGCGGTTCTCGCCAGCAACGAGCCCTGCCTCGGCGCCTCACTCATCGCGGCCAACCCCACCCCGTGCTGTACCCATTCGCCCATACGCCCCCGGCGCGAGGTCCGCGGCCGCGGCCAACCGGCCCGGTTCAGCGGTCTAGCCCATCAGGCCAGAGCTTGGCTAAGGAAGAGTTTCTCACCACCGCCCATATGCGCCGCTGCGTCGGACCATCGAGCTCACGGCGCCATTTGTCTACCTCCTGCGCCGAATCCCGGAACACGCCATAGTAGCGTTGCGGACCGATGCTGTGGGTGCTGCGGCGAAGGAAGGCCTCGGTCTGCGGGTCCCAGCCGAGACCGGCGAAGCTGAACAGCGAGCGCAGCTGCGCATCCGGTCCGGACGCGAGATCGCAATGGCGCAGCAGGCGCGCATAGGGGAGCCGCTCGAGAGCGGAGGAGGCCTGCTCGGCGAGGACAACCCATCGCCAGGCGAGTTGCTCCGCCGGCGCGAGCCGGGCGAAGGAGGCCGCGGCAAGCCCATATCGGTGCGCCGCCGGGCTGCGCAGCAACCATGGTAGATCGAGTTCAAGCTTCTGCTCGAACAGGCCCGCCTGCGCGCCGCGCAGCATGGAGGCGACCTGCCCGCAAGGGTGGCGCAGGAGCAGGATGGTCCGGCAGCCGGGCAAGGCGCCGGCGAGCAGGCCGAGCCGGTGCGGCGAGGTCACCGATTTCAGCACGATATGGAGCGGGTGGGCGGTCGCCCGTTCGATGAGATCCGGTATGGCGATGGCGCGGGAGAATCCGCGCGCGCCGCGCACTGCACCGAGCGCATGCAGCGCCTGCGCCAGTCCCAGGCGCAGCACATGGGCGGCGGAGCCGCGGAAGCGCTTTGCGAACATCGGCAACGAGCCACCCGATTTCAGCGTCCGCACACGCAGCAATTCTCGAACATAGGCGCGCGCCGACGCGAGTTCGGCTGGCGTAGGCTCCAGCTCCGGCCACTCCGGCAGATGTGTCCCGCGCAGGATGCTGTCGGGCTCATGGCGGTAGAGCACATCCGGGTGGCTGTCGAACAGTTTGGCGAGCCACGTCGTCCCCGATCGTGGCAGGCCGAACAGCAGGATGATTCGCTCGTCCGTCACGCCCGGAAAGAGTTCGCCGCGCGCCGCGACGCCGGCGGCGGACGAGACGGCCAGGCCCTCGTGCAGCTTCACGTCCGCCAGCCGGGGTCCGTTCGGTCCAGCAGGCGCAGCATCGCCGGCCATTCCAGCAGGCCGAAGCGCCGCCGCGTCTGCGGCTGGTAGAGATGCACCGCACGCTCGACCACGTTCCCCGGCGGCATCGCCAGCGCGGCGCCCGAACCCAGCGCGTCCACCTGGGCGCGGCAGGCCATTTCCAGCCAGTACATGGCGTTGAAGGCTTCGGCCGCCGTCGGCGCCGCGGTCAGCAGTCCGTGATTGCGCAAAATCATGCAGGTCGCGGTGCCGAGATCCGCCACCAGGCGGGCGCGCTCCTCCAGCGCCACCGCCGGACCCTCGTAGTCATGGTAAGCCACCGGCATACAGCGCATGGCCGTCTGGGTCAGCGGCAACAGCCCGTCGCGCATCGCCGAAACCGCCATGCCGGCACGCGTATGGGTGTGGATCACGCAGCCGACATCGGCACGCGCTCCATGCACGGCGCTGTGAATGACGTAGCCGGCCGGGTTGATGCCAATGTCGGCGTGGGGGTTGAGCAGGATGGTTCCCGCCAGATCGATGGTGATCAGGCTGGAGGCGGTGATCTCGTCATAGAGCCAGCCGAACGGATTGATCAGCAGCCGATCCTCTGCCCCCGGCACCCGCACCGTGATGTGGTTGTAGACGAGGTCGCTCATCCCGTAGCGGGCGATCAGCCGGTAGCAGGCGGCGGCATCCAGCCGCGCCTGCCATTCGGCCTCCGAGACGCGATCGCGCAACGGGGCAGGCGGCGGCGGGGTGGCATCGGGCATGGCGGACTCCCGCGGCGACTCTTCTGGTCTCAATTTTACATAATCACACGTGAGACGCCAGGGCACGGCCGAACATGGCTGGATCGACATTGCCACCGCTCAGGACGACGCCAACCACCTGTCCGCGCGCGTCGAGCCGGCCGGCGAGCAGGGCCGCCAGCGCCACCGCCCCGCCCGGTTCGACGACGAGCTTGAGATGGCGGAAGGCAAACGCCATCGCCGCCAGCACCTCCTCGTCGCTGACCGCGATGCCGCCGGCCAGACGCGTCCGGTTGAGCGCGAAGGTGAGCGCGCCCGGCATTGGCGCCAGCAGCGCATCGCACAGCGTCGAGCCACCTTGGTCATTCGCCAGGCGCGTGCCGGCGGCAAGCGAACGGGCGGTGTCGTCCCAGCCCTGCGGCTCGACGGCATAGACCCGCGTCGCGGGCGAGACCCCTTCCATCGCCAGGGCACTGCCAGCGATCAGTCCGCCGCCGCCGGTGCAGACGAGCAGCGCGTCCATCCCGAGGCCGGCGGCGGCGGCGTCCTCGGCCAGTTCGAGCGCCGCGGTGCCCTGGCCGGAGATCACGTCGGGATGCTCATAGGGCGGGATGAGGCTCGCGCCCGTGGCCGCGGCGAAAGCCGCGGCGAGCTCTTCGCGGCTCTGGGTGCGGCGGTCATAGACCTCGACCCGGGCGCCCCAGCGTTCGGTGCTCTCACGCTTGATGCGCGGCGCATCGTTGGGCATGAACACCGTTGCCGCAATCCCTTCCGCCGCCGCCGCGCAGGCCACCGCCTGGGCGTGGTTGCCCGAGGAATAGGTCAGCACCCCTCCGGCGCGCGCCGCCGGGTTCAGTTGCAGCAAGGCGTTCGTCGCGCCGCGCAGCTTGAAACTGCCGGTCCGCTGCAGCGGCTCAGGCTTGAGCAGCACCCGCGCCCCGGTCAGGGCATCCAGCCGCTCATTTCGCAGCATCGGCGTGCGCACGATACGCCCCGCGAGGCGCCGGGCCGCGGCGGCAACGGTCTCGAAGCTCGGTGGCATGAGGTCGGTCATCGCATCTGGCACTCCGCGTCCAACGCGCCGGTAAAGCGCGTCCATAATTCACTCGCCCCGAACAGGGGCAGGCCGATATAGCCGCGCAGCCTCACCTGGTCCGGTCCTGGCATGGTGAGGCGCGCGGTGTAGACCCTGCCGTCGAGGGGATTGTAGACATGCCCGCTCCAGGGCCCGGCGTCGTCCGGGCTCGCCTCGTCGGGGCGCATGTCGGAGAACAGCGTCAGGCCGCAGAGCCGGGCGCCATGCACGTCCCGGCCAATGTCCGACGCACCCGGCCCGATTCGCCCGCCCACGAGGCGCCCACAGAGGGCAGCCCCGCACCGTGTGATCTCGACCACCCCATCGCCGCGCTCCGTCAACCAGCGCCCGGTGGGGTCGGGCACCGGCGCGCCGGCGGCAAGCAGGAGCAGCAGGGCGACCCGCCGGATCATCGCGCGCCCCGCTGCGGCAGCCGCGCCCCGGGCGCGATGTCGGCGCCCGGGGGCAGCAGGAACAGGCGATAGGCTTCCGCAACCGATGCCCCGCGCCGCCGCTCCAGAATGGCGATTGGGGTGTTGTCGCCGGCGGCGCGGCGCGCGCTGCGCACGAGCAGACCCGGACCCTCGCGCAACAGGGGCGAGGCGTCGGGCAGCGCGAACAGGGCCCAGCGCGGCTCCAGCCCGACCACCGCGATGTCGGCCGGCAGGGTCCAGGCGAGCATGGCGGCGAGCGCATAATTCTCCGCCGCGACGTAGCCGGCCCCGGTCCGTTGTCTCTCGGCAGCGACGGAGGCAGCGAAGCCCGGCCAGCCGGCGAGGCGAAGCAGGCTGGGATCGAGCGCGGCGGGCAACGGCAGCGGCGCCGCGAGGGCCTGGACATAGACGATCGCCGTCATCGCCAGCCCCAGCAGCACCGCTGGACCCCACCAGCGGCGCCAGGCCGGGCCGATGAACGCGGCCGCGGCCAGCGCCGCGCCGGGGTAGAGCACCGAGGGCCAGTTGCCCTGCACCCTGTCACCCAGCGCGTGGACCAGGAAGACCAGCCCCGGCACGCCGACACTCGCGGCGAGGAGCGCTGCCGCCGCATCCGCGCGCGCGCGCCGCAGCGCCGCCACGGTGCCGACGGCGCAAAGGAGGAATACCAAAGGCGTCGCAAGCCCGATCTGGCCGACCAGCAATTCACCCAGAAACTGTCCGGCCCGGGCCGGCTGCCACGCCGTGACGCGCCCGCCCTGCTTGACGAAGCCGGCCCAGCCATGGGCCGCGTTCCAGGCCAGCGTCGGGGTGAAGACCAGGGCGGCGATGCCGAGGCCGAGCCAGGGCCAAGGCGTGGCGAGCATCCGTCGTGTCGCCGGCAGCGCGAGCAGCCACAGCCCGACGGCGCCGAGCAGCAGCAAGGCCGTGAGTTTGCTCGCCAGCGCCAGCCCGGCGGCGAGCCCGGCGGCGAGCCACCAGCGCCCATCGTCCCGGCGCAAGCCGCGCGCGAGGGCTGCCAGGGTGGCGGTCCAGAACAGCAACAGCGGTGTATCCGGCGTCATCAGCACCGCC
>JAJZFF010000007.1 GCA_021805485.1 Pseudomonadota bacterium | reverse complement strand
GCCTTCGATCCCGGCTGGCTGCTCAATCCGCACAAGGTCTTTCCGCTCGCCGCCGCGGCGGCATGAGCGTGCTGGCGCCGGAGAGCGAGGCCGAACTCGCCGCCAGCATCCGGTCCGCCTGGGAGGCAGGCGAGCCGCTCGCCATCCAGGGCAATGGCAGCAAGGGCGCCATGCTGCGCCCGGTGCAGGCCGCGCGCACGCTGTCGACCCGCGCGCTGTCCGGGATTTCGCTCTACGCGCCGAACGAACTCATCCTCGAGGCCGGCGCCGGCACCCCTCTCGCGACGGTAGAGGCGGCGGTGGCGGCGGCGGGCCAGCAGATCATCGCCGAGCCGCCGGATCTGTCCGCCCTGCTCGGCGCGAGTTCGGTCCAGACCATCGGCGGTGTCGTGGCGGCGAATCTGTCCGGCCCGCGCCGCGTCGCCGCCGGGGCGATGCGCGACCATCTGCTCGGCATCCGCGCCGTCAATGGCACCGGCGAGGTCATCCGCTCCGGCGGGCGGGTGCTGAAGAATGTCACCGGGCTCGACCTCTGCAAGCTGCTGGCCGGCAGCCATGGCACGCTCGGCGTGCTCAGCGCGGTGACGATCAAGGTCCTGCCGGCGGCCGAGTCCGCGGGCACGCTGGTGCTCGGGGGGCTGGATCCCGCGAGGGCCGTGGCCGCCTTGTCCGCCGCCCTGGGCTCGCCCTACGGCGTTTCCGGCGCCGCCTTCCTGCCCGCTGCGGCGGCGGCGCGCGTGCCGGCGCTGGCCGGACTCGGCGCTTCGGCGACGCTGGTCCGGATCGAGGAATTCGCCGTCTCGGTCGCCTATCGCACGGCGCGGCTCCGCGATGATCTCGCCCGCTTCGGTCGCGCCGACCTGCTCGATGACCCGGCCAGCCGAGCCGTCTGGCGTGCGGTGCGCGACGTGGTGCCGCTCGCGGGTGGGTCGGGGGAGACGGTGTGGCGGGTCTCGGTGCGCCCGTCGTCCGGTCCGGCCGTGCTCGAAGCCGCCGAGGCGGCGGGCGGGTGCGGCATGCTCGATTGGGGGGGCGGCCTGGTCTGGATCACCGCCCCGACGGCGGCGGCCGAGGCGGTGATGGCGGGCGCGCGCGCCGCCGGCGGCACCTGGATGCTGATGCGCGCCCCGGAGACATTGCGGGCCGTTCTGCCGGTGGTGCCGCCGGAGCCGCCGGCGCTGGCGCGGCTGACCCGGGCGGTGAAGGCCGCCTTCGACCCCAAGGGCATCCTCAATCCCGGGCGCGTCTTCGCCGGAGTGTGACAAGCCGCGATGCAGACCAACTTCTCCCCTGACCAGCTGCGCGATCCGGAGCTCGCCGAATCGAACGCGATCCTGCGCACGTGCGTGCATTGCGGCTTCTGCACCGCGACCTGCCCGACCTTCGTGCTGCTCGGTGACGAGTTGGACAGTCCGCGGGGGCGCATCTACCTGATCAAGGACATGCTGGAATCCGGCGGCCCGGCGACGGAGCCGGTGGTGCGGCACGTCGATCGCTGCCTCTCCTGTCTGTCCTGCATGACCACCTGCCCCTCGGGCGTGCACTACATGCACCTGGTCGATCATGCCCGGACGCATATCGAGAACACCTACCGGCGCCCGCTGCCCGAGCGCGTGCTGCGCAGCGTGCTGGCTCTGGTCCTGCCGCGCCCATGGCTGATGCGCCTGGCCCTGCTCGGCGCCGGCGTGGCGCGCCCGTTCCGCTCGCTGCTGCCGGGGAAGGGCATGATGGCGCAGCGGCTGCGCGCCCTGCTCGCCCTGGCGCCGCGCCGCTTGCCGCCGCCGAGCGCCGCCCAGTCGCCGCAGGTGCATCGCGCCGAGGGCAAGCGGCGGGGCCGGGTGGCGCTGCTCACCGGTTGCGCCCAGCAGGTGCTGGCGCCGGAGATCAACGAGGCGACGATCCGCCTGCTCACCCGGCTCGGCATCGAGGTGGTGATCCCCAGGGGCATGGGCTGCTGTGGTGCGCTGACCCATCACATGGGCAAGCACGAGCCGGCGATGGCAGCGGCGCGCGCCAACCTCGCCGCCTGGAGCGCGGAGGCCGAGGGCGAGGGGCTGGACGCCGTCATCATCAACACGTCCGGCTGCGGCACCACGGTGAAGGATTACGGCTTCATGTTCCGCGCCGAGCCGGAGCCCTGGCGCGGCCGGGCCGAGCGCATCTCGGCGCTGGCGATGGATGTGAGCGAATATCTCAGCCGTATCGGCTACGCGCCGACGCGGCCGGCGCCGGCGCTGACCGTCGCCTATCACGCCGCGTGCAGCCTCCAGCATGGCCAGAAGATCACCGTCGAGCCGAAGGCGCTGCTGCGGAAGGCCGGGTTCACCGTGGTCGAGCCGGCCGAGGGGCATCTCTGCTGCGGCTCGGCCGGCACCTACAACATGATGCAGCCGGCGATCGCGACCCGGCTGCGCGAGCGCAAGCTGGCCAATCTCGCCGCCCGCCGGCCGGACCTGGTGGCGGCCGGCAATATCGGCTGCATCACCCAGCTCTCCGGCGGCGATTTTCCGCTCGTGCATACCATCGAACTGCTCGACTGGATGGCCGGCGGGCCCGCGCCGGCATCGCTCGGTCCTCTGCTGGCCGCGCGCGCGGCATGACCGCGATCCCATGGCCCCGGCGTGGCCTGATCGCGCTCGCCGCCGCGGCGCTGGCGGCGCCGCTGCGGGCCCGGCTGGCGCTGGCCCAGCCGTCGCCCGAGAAGCGGGCGGCGATGCTGGAGGCGATGATGGCCGCGCTGCACGCCGCCCGCGACGAGGCCGAGGCGGCCGCGATCGAGGCGCGCATCCGCGGCGTCTGGCTCGAAGCGACATCCCCGGCGGTTCGCCTGCTCATGGCCCGCGGCATCCGGGACCTGCGCGCCGGCGCCGGCGCCGATGCGGAGCGGGTATTCGACGATGTCATCGTCCTCGACCCCAACCTGGCGGAAGCCTACGTCCAGCGCGGTCTGGCGCGGCTCAAGCAGGGCGACAGGCGCGGCGCGGTGGCCGATCTCGAGGAGGGGCTGCGCCGCGAGCCCCGGCATTTCGATGCCATCCGCGCGCTCGCCGACATCGCCGCCGAGCGTGGCGACTATGCCAGCGCCTATGCCGGCTGGCAGCGCCTGCTCGCGATCGATCCGCTGGCCCCCGGCGGTGCCGCGCGGCTCAAGGAGCTGCGCCGCCGCGCCCTGGGCGAGAACGCCTGACGAGGCGCGGGCCGGGCGTGCGGGTCATGGCTGCGCCAGCGCCGCCGACCAGGGGGACTGCACGTCGCTGATGCCGAACCGGCTGCCGTCGCCATTGAGGGCGATGAGGTTCGGGCAGGCGAAGTTGATCGGCAGCACCCCGTGCTCGACGATGTCCACCGCGCCGCCTTCGCGCAACGCCGCGATGACATCGTCGGGCAGCCGGCGGTCGGCGCTCACCAGGTCGGGACCGGAGACATCGATGCGCGGCTGATGCGCCGCCGCCTCGGGCGTCATGCCGAACTCGGCGACGAAGGCGAGAAGCTGGAATACGGCGGCAAGGATGCGCCGCCCGCCGGAGCCGCCGCCGGCCAGCCAGGGCCGTCCGCCCTCGGTGCCACCGGCGCGCAGGATCACCGGGCACATATTGGTCAGTGGCCGCTTCCCCGGTGCGATCGAATTGGGCTGGCCGGGGCGCGGATCGAACCACATCACGCCGTTGTTCATCAGAACGCCGCTGCGGGGCAGCACCACGCGGCTGCCCATCGAGGAGAGCAGGGTCGTGGTCATGGCGACGACCCCGCCCTCAGCGTCGCACACCGTCACATGCGTCGTGCAGCCCTCCGGCGCGGCCTCGGGTGCGCCGAGCCCGGCCAGGCGCTCGGCATAGGCCTCCTTCATCGCGCCGGCGAGGGCGGCGAACCAGGCCGGGCCGGGCGTGCCCTCCGGCTCCTCGTCGGGCATGGCGCGCAGCACGCGCGCGAAGGTCGGCGCCGCGGTCAGGCCGCCGGCGAGCTGCACCGTGCGGTCGCGCCAGGCGACGCGCTGGGCCGGACGGATCACCGCCTCGCAGCCGCGCAGATCAGCCGGGCCGAGCACCGCGCCGGCCTCGTCGAGGTCCGCCGCCAACGTCGCCGCGACCTCGCCCTCATAGAAGTCCCGCAATCCGGCCCGCGCCAGCCGTTCCAGCGTCTCCGCCAGCGCGCCGAGGCGGAAGAAGCCCGGCGTGCCCTGATAGGGCGCCACCGGCGGCAGCCCGTCGGGCAGATAGATGCGCGCCGATTCCGGATAGCGCCGCAGCGCCGAGGCAGCGTTGGCAATTTTCAGGGTCGTGAACCAATCGGCAGGCAGGCCCCGCCGCGCCAGCGCGATCGCCGGGGCGGCGATCTCGCCGAGCGGCAGCCGGCCCCAGCGTGCATGCATCGCGGCGTAGCCGGCCACGGCGGAGGGGACGACGAAGGAGAGCGGGCCTTGGCTGTTGGCGTCGCCCTCCACCTCCGGCCAGGGGAACAGATCCTGCGTCATGCGGCCGGTGAGGCGAAAATGGGAGGGGTCGAGGCCGCGCGGGGCGACGGGGCCGAAATCGACCGCCGAGGCGTCGGCAGCGCCGGCCGGCTGCACCAGCGCATGGCCGATGCCGCCCAGTCCCGAATTCCACGGCTCGACCGCGGCCAGCGCCAGCGCCGTGGCAATGGCGGCATCGACGGCGTTGCCGCCGGCTTCGAGCACCGCGACGCCGGCGAGCGCCGCGCTCTCCGCCTGGGCGACGACGATCCCCTTGCGTCCGCGCGCCGCCGGCTTGCGGATCTGCCAGTTCTGGGTGCGGTGCGGCGGCGGCGTGAACGTCATCCTGGGTCTCCTCCGTGCTCTCGAACCCTGCGAGTCTAGCACTCCTCAGCCTTCGGCGAGAGCCTGCAGGACCGCGGCGCCGTAGCGACGGAGCTTCGAGGCGCCGATGCCGCGCACCTCGGCGAGATCGTCCAGCGAGGCCGGGCACTGCGCCGCCAGTTCCTGCAGCACGCTGTCGTGGAAGATCACGTAGGGCGGCACACCCTGCGTACTCGCCTCACGCTTGCGCCACGCCCGCAGCGCCGCGAAGCGCGCCTCCGCCCCCGGTGACATCGAGGCCGGTGGCATCGAGGCCGGGTGGGGCCGCGCTGCGACCCGCCCGCGGGCCGGCTTGGGGCCGGGCACCGATGCGCGCAGCATCACCGCAGTCTCTCCGCGCAGGATCGGCCGGGCGGCCTCGCTCTCCAGCGTCAGACTGGCGAACTCCCCGGTGGCGACGGAGAGCGCCCCGCGGACGACGAGCTGGCGCACCACCTCGCGCCAGAACGCGACCGGCCGGTCGTGCCCGAGGCCGAACAGCGCGAGCCGGTCGTGGCCGTGCCGCAGCACCGTCTCGCTGCGCTCGCCGCGCAGCACGGCGATCACGTGCAGGGCGCCGAACATCTGCCCGGTGCGATAGACCGCCGAGAGCAGCATGCGCGCCGCCTCGGTGCCATCCTGCATTTCCGGCGGCGCGCGGCAATTGTCGCAATGGCCGCAGGGCTCGGCGAGCCCCTCGCCGAAACAGGCCAGCAGCGCGCGGGTGCGGCACTCCGCGGTCTCGGTGAGCGCCACCATCGCTTCCAGCCGCGCGCGCATCGACTGCTTCTGCGTCTCCGAGGCCGCGGACTGGGCGAGGAAATAGCGGGCGCGGGCGACGTCCTCGCCGCCATGCAGCAGCAGCGTCTCAGCCGGCTCGCCATCGCGCCCGGCGCGGCCGATCTGCTGATAGTAGGCCTCCGGGCTGTCGGGCATGTCGAGATGGGCGACGAAGCGGACGTCCGGGCGGTCTATGCCCATGCCGAAGGCGATCGTCGCCACCATCACCACCGGTTCGCCGGAGCGGAAGCGCGTCAGCGCCGCGCGCTTCGCCGCCGGCTCCAGTCCGGCGTGGAAAGCGAGCGCCGGGGCGCCGCGCTCGGCCAGGCGGGCGGCGATGCGTTCGGTGCGGGCGCGGCTGCCGCAATAGACGATGCCCGCCTCGCCCTCGTGGCGGGCGAGGAAGGCGGCGAGCTGCGCGGTCTCGCCGATTTTCGGCTCGGCGGCGAGGAACAGGTTGGGCCGGTGGAAGCTGGCGGCGAAGACGCGCGCCCGATCGAGCCCGAGGGCTGCGAGGATGTCGCTCTGCGTGCGGGGATCGGCCGTGGCGGTCAGCGCGATGCGCGGCACCCCGGGGAAGCGCTGCGGCAGCACCGAAAGGGCACGGTACTCGGGGCGGAACTCATGGCCCCACTGCGAGACGCAGTGCGCCTCGTCGATCGCGAACAGCGCCAGGTCGAGCCCGTCCAGCCGATCGATCAGCCCCGAGAGCAGGCGTTCGGGCGAGACATAGAGCAGGTCGAGCGCGCCTCGGCGGAGGTCCTGCAAGGCGGCGCGCGCGTCCGGCGGCTCCAGCTCCGAATGCAGCGCCGCCGCCGCCACGCCCGCCTGGCGCAGCGCCGCCACCTGGTCGTCCATCAGCGCGATCAGCGGCGAGACGACGATGCCGGTGCCGCGGCGGCAGATCGCCGGCACCTGGTAGCAGAGGCTCTTTCCACCCCCGGTCGGCATCAGCACCAGCGCGTCGCCGCCGGCGATGACGTGCTCCACCGCCTCCTGCTGCAGGCCGCGGAAGCCGGCGAAGCCGAAGACCTCGCGCAGGACCGCGCGCGGCGCGCTGTCAGGCGGCGGCGGCGACGGCATGCCCGGCCGAGAGGCGCCAGATCCGGTCGAGCCGCTCCACCCCGGTGAGCCGGTGCGCGATCAGGATGACGCTGCGCCCCCCGGCGACGGCGTTGAGCGTGGCGAGGAAGGCGCGCTCGGTCTCGGCGTCCAGTCCGGCGCAGGGTTCGTCGAGGATCAGGATCGCGGCCGGGGAGAGCAGGGTGCGGGCGAGGGCGAGGCGGCGGCCCTGGCCACCGGAGAAGCGTACGCCGCTCTCGCCCACCCAGCTCGCCAGCCCATCGGGCAGGGCGCGGACGGTATCGCCGATCTGCGCCGCGTCGAGCGCCGCCCATAGCGTGGCGTCGTCGGCCTCCGGCGCCGCGAGGCGGAGATTGTTGGCGATGGTGTCGTCGAAGAGATGCGTCGTCTGGCCGAGCCAGCCGATGCGCCGGCGCAGGTCGGTCGCCGCCAGCGTGGCGATATCGGTGCCGCCCAGAAAGATGGTTCCGGCCTCCGGCGCGGCGGTGCGCAGCGCCAGGGCGGCGAGGGTGGATTTGCCGGCGCCGGAGGGGCCGAGGATGGCGACCCGCGCGCCCTGCGGCACCTCCAGGCTGAGCCCGTCGAACACCAGCGGCCGGTCCGGCTGCCAGCGGAAGCGCACCGCCTCGAAGCGCAGGGCGAACCCGGGCGGCAAGGGTGCCGGCTGGCCCGGCTCAGGCACGG
>JAJZFF010000313.1 GCA_021805485.1 Pseudomonadota bacterium | reverse complement strand
GGCGCTATTCCTGCCAGCGATGCCGCCCTACACCATATGGGGCCTGGTCTCCGGGACCGAAGCGGATGCGACGATCGTCCCGCTCGATGTGGTCTTCAGCGTCGCCATGCCGCTGCTGGCCCGCCACGCCGCCGCCCGCTTCGCGGACTCTCAGCGACTGCGCTTCGCCCTTGCCGAGCTCGCCGAAACACTGCGCGAGCAGAAGGAGACCGCCGAGCGCGCCATCCACGCGCGCGCCCGCTTCCTCGCCGCAGCCAGCCACGATCTCCGCCAACCGGGGCATGCACTCAGCCTGCTCGCCGGCGCCCTGGCCGGGCGCCAGATGAACCATGAAGCCGCCGAGCTCGTCGGCCACATCACCGCATCGACCGCCGCACTCGACGAACTCTTCAGCGCCTTGCTGGATATTTCCCGGCTGGATGCAGGCGTCGTCGAGGTGCCGCGGGAGATATTCCCGATCGGCCGTCTGCTGACACGCCTGGCCCGCGAATACGACACCGAAGCGGCGGCGAAAGGCCTTGTTCTGCGCGCGGTCCGCTGCAACGTGCTCGTCGAGACGGATCCGGTGCTGCTCGAGCGGATTTTGCGGAATCTATTGTCGAACGCCGTCCGCTATACCGATCGCGGGCGCATCCTTCTCGGCTGCCGGCATCGCGATGGCGCCATCCGCATCGAAGTATGGGACACCGGGCGCGGTATCGAGCCCGCTGCACAGAGCATGATCTTCGATGAGTTCTACCAGATCGGGAATGCCGAGCGCGATCGCGCCAAGGGGCTGGGGCTCGGGCTCGCCATCGTCCGGCGCCTCGGTGCGACACTGGGGCTGGATATCACGCTCGACTCCGCACCCGGGCGGGGCTCGGTGTTTCGCGTCGGCGTGCCACGGGCGCGCGCTGCGCCACTCCCCAGTGTGGCGGCGGCGGCGGCGGTAAGTCCGCTGGTGTCAAGCGCGGCCGCACATACCCCTGGACTGATCGTCGTGGTCGACGACGAACTGCCCATCCGCGAGGCGATGCGCCGATTGCTGGAATCCTGGGGCCACCGTGTCATCGTCGCGGGATCGGGAGCCGAGGCTTCGGCGCTGCTGGCCGCGGAGCCGCGGCGCCCGGATGCGATTCTCTGCGATTACCGGCTGCGCGCTGGCGAGGACGGAATCGCGGTGATTCTGGACCTGCAATCGCGCTACGACACCACCGTGCCGGCAGCCCTGATCACCGGAGACACGGGCCCGGAGCGGCTGCGGCAAGCGCAGGCGAGCGGCTTGCCCGTGCTGCAGAAGCCGCTCGGAAATGCGCGGCTGCGGGCCGCAGTCGGGACGCTGCTGCGGGAGGCGTCCACGCTCAGATGAGGCGCCCGCGCCGAGCCGCCGCCACCGCCTGCACCCGGTTTGCCACGTTGAGGGCGCGGAAGATGGCCGAGACATGCGCCTTGACGGTTTTCTCGGTCACGCCGAGCTGGCGGCCGATCGCCTTGTTGGGAAGCCCCGTAGCCAGCAAACTCAGCACCTCGATCTGCCGCTCACTCAAGCCGGGGGGCCCGGCGCGTCCGCTGCCCCGTCCACCAGCATGGACGGCGGGACATACACATTACCGTGCAGCACAAAGCGCAACGCAGCCAGCAGGGTCTGCGTATCGGCGGATTTCAGGATATAGCCGAGCGCGCCGGCGGCGAGTGTGGCGCGCACCAGCGCCGGGTCCTCGATCGCGGACAGCACGATCACCGGCAGGTCCGGGCGAAGGCGAACGAAGGACTCGACCGCGGACGCCCCGCCATTGCCGTCCGGCAGCATCAAGTCGAGCAGCACGGCATCGAGGTCTCCGTGGGCCTGCGCCAGGGCGAGTCCGGTTCCGGCGCCGGCCGCCTCGAGCACTGTACCCGCCCCGGCACGCTCACGCAGGAGCGCCGCCAGACCGGCGCGCACCACCGGATGGTCATCGACGATAAGCAACGCGATGGGCCGGTCGCCTATTCGTCTCCCTCCCGACATCGGCGTGACCTCTGAAGACATCGCGCGGTTGCAATGCACGCATCTGAACGCGATTCAATCGTCGCGAGGCGATCGTTGGATACCGGGAGGTTTGACTAAATATTAATTTAGTACCCACGGAAGAGGGTAGAGCGGGTACGCTCACCCGCAGGGATTCCGCCACCGATCCCGGGATGCAAAGAAGTCCCTGCCGGGCATCAAACCCGGCAGGGAAAGTCAACAGGGAGGCTTCACGTCTGGGAGACGAAGGGAGGATATCCCGGTCTAGCCAGGGTGGCTAGACGATGGCGCATCTGGCTCGACGCGCGAACAATCCACAAACACACCACTTAAGGTTGTATACCTTACACGCCCCCGTATTACGATTGCATAAAACGCATGTCAGTTATGCGAAAATAGAATATCTACGGGCTCAGCCCATCTCCGCCAGCCGGGCCAGCAGGAAATCGCGGAACACAGCCACACGCTTGGAATTGCGCAGCTCCTCCGGATAAACGAAATAGATGTCCACTTTCGGCGAGGGCACATCTGGCAGCAAGCGCACCAGCCCCTCGGTTTCCGTGGCGAGATAGTCCGGCAGCGCGCCGATCCCAAGCCCGGAGCGCACCGCCAGCAGGATCGCGTGGGTGCTGTTGACTTCGAGCAGCGCGCCCCGCGGGGGGCCCTCGTGGCCCAGCTCCGCGAGCCAGTTCACGTTCGGCACCGGCGGATGATAATTGCCGAAGAGAATGAAGCGGTGCCCTTCGAGCTCGGCCGGCGTGCGCGGCGTGCCGTGCTTCTCGAGGTAAGCGGGGGCGGCGCAGAGATGCATCTGCATCGACAGCAGATGACGCTGCACGAGGTCCGGCTGGCGCGGCGGGTGCATGCGGATGGCGACGTCCGCCTCGCGCATGGCGAGATCGAGATCGGTATCGTCGAGGATCAGGCTGACGGAAATCTCGGGATAGGCTTCCAGGAACGCATGCAGGCGCGGGGCGAGCCAATGCGAGCCGAAGCCGACTGTGGTCGTAATCTTGAGCCGCCCGGAGGGCTTCTCCTTGCTCTCGGTCAGCAGCGCCTCGGTCATCGCCAGCTTGGCGAACACCTCGCGCACCGTGTGGAACAGGCTCTCGCCCTGCTCGGTGAGAATCAGTCCGCGGGCATGGCGGTGGAACAGCGGCACCTGCAGTGATTCCTCGAGCGCCGAAATCTGCCGCGACACCGCCGACTGGCTGAGATTGAGCGTATCCCCGGCATGGGTGAAACTGCCGGCCTCCGCCACGGCGTGGAACACGCGCAGCTTATCCCAGTCCATGGTCAGGACATTCGCATGCGCCCCCGCCGAGCGCCGATTCGCTTCCATCAACCCCGCCCCATCCGTCATTTGCCCGGGCGCGTGGGGCCCGAAGCGCGTTGCTGTCACTGCGCCGCCATGCTCGGCGTGTCCGCCAGCGCCGCCAGGAATTTCTCAGCCTCGAGCGCGGCCATGCAGCCGGTGCCCGCGGCCGTGACCGCCTGACGGAAAACCTTGTCCTGCACGTCCCCCGCGGCAAACACGCCAGGAACCGAAGTGCGCGTGCTGCCAGGCGTCGTGAGCACGTAGCCCTCGGCGTCCATGCCAACCTGGCCGGCGAAAATAGCCGTGGTCGGACTGTGGCCGATGGCGATGAATACCCCGTCCACGGCGAGCTCCCGCATCTCGCCGCTCACCCGATCCCGCAGCCGCAATCCGCGCACCGTCTCCGGACTGCCGCTGCCGAGGATCTCCTCGACCACCGCGTTCCAGACGACGCTGATTTTCGGGTTGGCGAACAGGCGCTGCTGCAGGATCTGTTCCGCGCGCAGCCGATCGCGGCGATGGATCAGTGTCACCGTTTCGGCGTGATGGGTGAGGTAGAGCGCCTCCTCGACCGCGGTGTTGCCGCCACCGATGACCGCGACGCGCTTGCCGCGGAAGAAGAATCCGTCACAGGTCGCGCAAGCGGAAACCCCCGCGCCGGCCAGGCGCTGCTCGGAGGGCAGGCCAAGCCAGCGCGCCTGGGCCCCGGTCGCGATGATCACCGCATCGGCGCGGTAGATGTCCCCCGAATCGGCCTCGACGCGGAACGGCCGGGCAGAAAAATCGACCGCGCGGGCCAGGTCGTTGACGATCCGCGTGCCGACATGCGCGGCCTGCGCTTCCATCTGCTCCATCAGCCACGGCCCCTGGATGACCTCGGCAAAGCCGGGATAGTTCTCGACGTCCGTGGTGATCGTGAGCTGGCCGCCGGGCTGCAGTCCGGTGAGAAGAAGCGGCGACAACCCCGCCCGAGCGGCGTAGATCGCCGCCGTGTAGCCGGCTGGGCCGGCGCCGATGATCAGGACGCGACTATGTTCGTGCTGAGGCATGCAATTTGCGCTTACGTTGCGTGACCGATAAGCATACCGGCCTGCGCGCCCGGGAGGCAAGCGGGGGAGCGGCCCTATCGGCCTATCCGACGTTGTCTGCCGCCGGCTCCCCGTCCTCGGCCGTCCCCTCCGCCTCCCGCTTCAATCGGCGGAAGCTTCGCAGCGAGAACGGCAACATGGCGAGATAGAGCAGCCCCGCCGCGGCCAGCGCCGCCCAGGGGTCGGCGACCAGAATGGCGGCAAACGTGCCGGTGCCCAGCAGCAGCGGCAGCACGTAGTGGCTCGGTACCTTGAAGTTCTTGAAGCTCCACACCGGCAGCGTGGACACGAGCAGCCCGGCCGTGCCAACCAGCACGGCGGCCGTGAAGAGCGGGAACCGCGCGGCCGCCAACAGCCAGTTCCACCCGAGGGCCTGCGCCTCCAGGCCGACAAAGAGCGGAAACAGGGCCAAACCCGCCCCGGCCGGGGCGGGGACCCCGGTGAAAAAATTATACGTGTAGGCCGGCGTCGGCCCGCTCTCCAACGCCGCGTTGAACCGCGCCAGGCGCAGCGCCATGCAGACGGCGAAAATCACGCAGGGGATGAAGCCATAGCCGTGCGCACCGCGCAGCGACCAGAGATAAAGCACCAGTGCGGGCGCGACGCCGAAGCAGAGGAAGTCGGCCAGGCTGTCGAACTCGGCACCGAATCGGGTCACGGCCTTCAGGAGCCGCGCCAGCCGCCCGTCCAGCCCGTCGATGAAGCCGGCCAGCACGATCATCGCGGCGGCGCGACCGAATGCCTCGTCCAGGGCGAAGCGGATGGCGGTGAGCCCGGCGCAGAGCCCGAGCAATGTCATCAGATTAGGGATGATGCGGTTGAACGACGGCCCCTTGATCCGCGGGCGATTGCGCGCGCGCAGGCGCCGTTGCAGTCGGCGCAGCCGGGCCTCGGATCGGCCGCCGGGGTCATCCATGCGCATTATCCACGGCCGACCGGCGGCAACTCGGCGATCACCGTCTCTCCGCCGATCATCGTCTGGCCGAGCGCCACGCGCGGGCTGACACCTGCGGGCAGATAGATGTCCGTACGGCTGCCGAACCGGATGATGCCGAAGCGCGCGCCCGCTTGCACCGCGTCGCCCTCGCGAACGTCGCAGACGATCCGGCGGGCGAGGAGGCCGGCGATCTGAACCACGGCGATCTCGCGCCCGTCGGCTAGCCGGATCGCCAGCGCATTGCGCTCGTTCGCCTCCGCCGCCCCGGCGCTGGCGGCGTCATGAAAGCGGCCGTGCCGATAGGCGATGCGGGTGATGGTACCATCCACCGGCACCCGGTTCACGTGCACATCGACCAGCGAGAGAAAGACGCCGACCCGCCAGCGCGGCGCGTCGCCAAGCCCGAGTTCGGGCGGCGGCGGCACCGGGCCAAGCGCGATGACCTTGCCATCCGACGGCGCCAGCACCGCCTCCGACCGCCCAGGCGGCACGCGCTCAGGATCACGGAAGAAATAGAGGCAGAAAGCGGCGAACAGCAGCCCGATCCAGGCCAGCCAGTGGGACAAAAAAAGCCCGACCACGAACGCCACGACCCCGCCGAGAATGAACGGTCGCCCGGCCGGATGCGGCGGCGCGAGCACGAGGCGGACAGTATCGGCAAGGGCCATGCGGAACTCGACTGCGCTGCTGCGGGATGGCGTGTTTATGGATGCTTCACCCGTAGCGGACAAGACTCTGCGCTGCTACCCGAACGCCGGAGCCCTTGATGCCGCTGGACGCCGCCATTCCGCTCGGACCGTTCCTGGTCGACCGCGCTGGACATCTGCACCTGCGCGAGCCGCATCTGCGCCCGCGGATCGCGTTCGCCTGGCGCGGCCGGCCCATCGTCGGCCGGCTTCAGGATGGGCGGCTCGAGATCGAGGCCGTGCTCGGCCGCATCCCGAGCACCGCGGATGGGAGCCCGGAGCGGCGCGCCGCCCTGTTCGCCATGCTGCGCCGCCTGGCGCCGGATCTGCCGCATGGCTGGCACGCTCACCTGCTGCCCGACCACCGGCTGACCCTGGAAACCGCGGACCGCATGCCGATGCCGATCCGCATATCGGCGTTGGTGGGCGCGCTCACCAACGCCGTGCTGGTCCTCGCGCCCTATCTCGATTTGTTCGAGGAATGCGGCCTCGCGGCTGGCGGCACCGTCAGCACCTGCCCGGGATAGATACGCCGCGGGTCGCGGATATGGCTGCGATTGGCGCGATAGATCACGGCATAGCGCGCACCCGTCCCATAGACGCGATAGGCCAGCTTCCACAGATTCTCGCCAGGCTGCACGATCACTTGGCCCGGGGCCAAGGTTGGAGCCGGCTTCAGCGCCTCGCGCTGGAACGGCACTTCCACGCGCGCCAGCACCCGTCCCTGGCTGTCCAGCTCGTCGACACGGAGCTGATGCGGGCCGGCCGGCACTGCCACGCGCGGGGTCAGCATCCAGGCGCCCTGACTATCGGTCTCGGTATCTCCGGCAAGCTGATTGTCGACATAGAGCCGCACGGGCGCGCCGTGGAGCGCATGGCCACCGAAGCGGATCGCGCCGCTGTCGTCATATTCCACGACCTGAAGCTCGACCGGCGTGTGCTCGGTGTCGGCGGACGTTTGCGACGATTTGGCCTCCTTGGAAGCGCCCTCCTTCAATTCCGGCACCTGCAGCACCCGTAGCCCGGCCCCGGGAAGGGCCGGCGTCCCGCTCGCCGTGGCGCTCGTCGGCGCGGTTTGGGGCGAGCCAGGCGGCGCGGCGATCGGCGCCTCCGGGGCCATCACCACGAGCGGCCCGGCGGGCGGCTTTTCGCCAGGGCCGCGCTCGGCGACGGCGACCATCACCGTCGCCGCCCCCCGAATCTCGCCGCCGCCTGGCTCGCGGGCAACCAAGCTCAGCGTATGGCCGCCAGGTGGCAGGGGGGTCGCCGGCGTGAAGGCCCATTGCCCATCCGGATCCGCCCGGACATGGCCGAGCTCACGCCCGCCGTCGCGGATCGCCAGGTCGGCGTTCGCCGGACCGCGGCCCGCCATCACCG
>JAJZFF010000652.1 GCA_021805485.1 Pseudomonadota bacterium | reverse complement strand
CGCCCGACCAGGTGCGCCGTCTGATCGAAACGACCGAGCGCTATTGCGTCATCTACCAGACGCTGCGCAACCCGCCGCAATTGAGCGTGACGCACCACGTGCTCGCCGCCGGCGCCTGAGCGCCGGCCGTTTCATCGTTGCTTAATCATGCGCGTGCTCGACTGCGCGTGGCGACGCCCGGGGCTCCATGGCCCCGGATCGGGACGGCAAAATGCCTCGATGCGCTGAGAATCGGTTCTGATCGTCCGGACCTATCCGGCAGCAACAGAGGCACACTGACATGACCGACGCGACCCTCCGTATCCTCACCCTCGCCAAGCGCTTGCGCCGCGACGAGCGTGGTGTGACCGCGCTCGAATATGCGCTGATCGCAGCTCTGATCGCCGTCGCTATCGTTGGCGCGCTGGGGACGCTGGGCTCGGATCTCAACACCACCTTCACGAGCATCGGGACGAATCTCTGACCTGGCATGCTGCCAGCTCCTCGGGCGGGGCTGGCCGTCCCGCCTGGGAGCTTGCTATGGTCCGGCTCCAGCTTTCCTTGCGGCGGAGCCTGTCATGGCCGGACTCTATTTCGAGGACCTTCCGGAAGGTCGCCACTTCGTTCACGACATCACCCGTACCGTGACGGAGACCGACAATCTGCTGTTCAGCGCGCTGACGCATAATCCGCAGCCGCTGCATCTCGACGCCGAGTTCTGCAAAGGCACCGAGTTCGGCCAGATTCTCGTGAATTCGATGTTCACCTTCGGCCTGATGGTGGGCGTCTCGGTCGGCGATACCACGCTCGGCACCACCATCGCCAATCTCGGCATGGAGACGGTGCGCTTTCCCTCGCCGGTGTTCATCGGCGATACGCTGCGCACGGAGACCCGCGTCCTCGAGCGGCGCGAGAGCCGCTCGCGCCCCGATGCCGGCATCGTCGTTTTCGAACATCGCTGCATCAACCAGCGTGGCCAGGAGGTTGCCTCCTGCCGGCGCTCGGCGCTGATGAAAAAGCGACCGGCCTGAGGGGGCATCCGATGCCGCTGCGCTCGATGCTGTTCGTTCCCGGCGATGCGGAACGCAAGCTTGCCAAGGGGCGAGCCTCGCCGGCCGATGCGCTGATCCTCGATCTCGAGGACGCGGTGGCGCAGGAGCGGCTGCCTCTGGCGCGGGGGATGGTGCGCGAATTCCTGCTCGCCCATCCGGAGCGTTCGGCCCAGCAACTCTGGGTTCGCATCAACCCGCTCGAAACCGCGCTGGCGCTCGCGGATCTCGCCGCGGTGGTGCCTGGGGCACCGGACGGGATCGTGCTGCCCAAACCCGACGGTGGCGAAGAGATCATTCGTCTCGGACACTATCTCGACGCGCTGGAGACGAGCCTCGGCCTTCCGTTGGGCCGGATCCGGATCGTCCCGGTCGCCACCGAGACGGCGCGGGCGCTGTTCCGCCTCGACACGTACGGCACCTGCGGGCCGCGCCTCGCGGGCATGACCTGGGGTGCGGAGGACCTCGCCGCCGCGCTCGGCGCCAGCAGCAACCGCACCGAGACGGGCGTCTATGATGACGCCTTCCGCCTGGCCCGCACGCTCTGCCTCGCCGCCGCCGTGGCCGCCGGGGTCGAGCCGCTGGATACCGTCTTCACCGATTTTCGCGACCCGGTCGGCCTGGCGCGGGAAGCCCGCGCCGCGCGGCGCAGCGGCTTCACCGGCAAGCTCGCCATCCACCCGGACCAAGTGCCGGTGATCAACGATGCCTTCACGCCGAGTGCGGCGGAGATCGAGCACGCCGAGCAGGTGGTCGCCGCCTTTGCTGCCGCCCCGGGCGCCGGCGTCGTGGGGCTGGCGGGGAAGATGCTCGACATGCCGCACCTGAAGCAGGCGCAGCGCCTGCTCGCACTCGCCCGCCAGGCGGGCATGGTGGCGTAGCGCTGCATCCGATCCGCCAGGCCGTGGCGGATCGGATGGGATTTTCCGCCCAGAGCCAGGCGATTGAGCGTGACGCGCATGGTCCGGCGCGGTTCGCGCCCCGGGCCGCCGCCTTGATCCAGATCAAGGCGCAGTCGCGCTGGAGCCCCTGAATTCCTGCCAGCCGCTGCTGGAAACGGGCTGCGGAGCGGGAGGAACGATGCACAGAGATTTGCCGGCGCCCAGTGCGTCCCGCTGGGCTGCACACCTCGGAACGCTTTTCCTGTGTACGATCCTTGCCGCGTCGGCCGGCCTCCCCGGCAGTGCGCGGGCCGAAGACTCGGCGGTCAATCTCGGGCGGGTCGGAGCCGGCTCCTTCTTCATCACCGGCACGGCCGTGGGCATGACGCCGTATGAGCAGTGGTACACGCCCACGCCGACGCACGGGCACGAGTACCAGAACGAGTACGGCTTCGCGCAGGAATTCGTCCGTGTCGGGCTCGGCTATCACTTCGACAGTGGCGTCACCGCCTATGCCGAGGCGCTCAGCGCGGGCCTGTTCAACCTGCCGACCAATGCCAAGGCGCCTTACCCGCAGGGCGAATCCGGGATCGGCGCGACCTATTACGACGCCAACCGCAGCCGCGACGCGCTCGGCATCTTTCTCAAGCAGGCGTATATTTCACTCGATCCTGCGAAGTTCGGCGGCTTCGGCCTCGTTGCCGGGCGCTATGAGTTCAATGATGGCACCGAGATCATGCCCGATGATCCCGGTCTGCAGTGGTTGGTCCTGAACCGGATCCAGCAGCGCCTGATCGGCTCGCGCTTCGTGCTCGTCGGTGGCCGTTCGCTCGATGGTGCGAAGGTCACCTACGGTGATGCCACGCGCAACGTGACGCTGCTCTACGGCGTGCCCACCCAGGGCGCCTATCTCGTCGACGGCAACAACGAGATCAACGGCGTCGATGTCGCTTATCTCTCTTTCAACGCCGGCCCCCGCGCGCTGCCGGGCTGGCTCTGGGAGCGTGCGCTCGCGCGTCTGTTCCTGATCCATTACGACGACACCCGTGGCATCCTGCTGCCCGATAACCAGAGCCTGGCGCAGCGCATGCAAAGCAACGGGCCGGTGCGGATCACCACGCTCGGCGGCAATTTCCTCAGGGAATTCGCCGCCGGACCGGGCGAGTTCGACCTGCTGCTGTGGGGCGCCACCCAGTTCGGCTCCTGGGGGACCCAGACGCAGAGTTCCTATTCCTACAATGCGGAGATCGGCTACCACTGGCTTGATGGCCCGTGGAAGCCGTGGCTGCGCGGCGGATACACGGTGGCATCGGGGGATCATTCGGCGAACAACAACACCCACAGCACGTTCTTCGAGATACTGCCGACGCCGTGGTATTTCGCCAACTTCGCATTCTACGATATGCAGAACATCAATGACGCGATGCTGGAGCTGCTGACATTCCCAACCGACGCGCTGCAATGGCGCGTCGATCTGCACAACCTGTCGCTGAACTCGAAGCAGGACCTCTGGTATGCCGGCGGGGGCGCGTGGAACAACACGCTGTTCGGGTACCAGCCGCGGCCCAGCCACGGCGCCGGCCAGCTCGCGACCGTTCTCGAGTCCGCAATCACCTGGAAGGTGGCCGAGTCTCTGTCACTGAGCTGGTATCTCGGGCGCAGCTTCGGCGGCAGCGTCGTCGCTGCGAACTACCCCTATGGCAAGCAGGCGAATTTCGGCTTCATGATGGCGATCTGGCGGCTCTGAAGCCCCCCGGCCGGGCGCGGCCGGGGCCCGCGCCGGCCGGTTGAAAAATCGCATGGATCATGGACGGGTTCTGTGCTTGGCTTGCGTGCGAGCCAAGTGGTTCCCGGTTGGGGCCGCTTGCAAAAATGATGGGGGGAAATAAATGTCGAATTCAACGCAAAATTTCGACGCGGTTGTGATCGGCGCCGGGTTTTCGGGTCTGTACATGTTGAAGTCGCTGCGGGACCGGCTGGGCCTCAAGGTCCGTGTCTACGAGGCCGGCGAGACGGTCGGCGGCACCTGGTACTGGAACCGCTATCCCGGCGCACGCTGCGACTCCGACGCCTACATCTATTGTTTCACCTGGGACAAGCAGCTGCTCCAGGAGTGGGAATGGTCGGAGCGCTATCCGGAGCAGCCCGAGATTCTGCGCTATCTCGAGCATGTCGCCAAACGGCATGACCTGAAGCGCGACATCGAGTTCAATACGCGCGTGACCGGCGCCGAGTTCGACGAAAGCGCCAATCTCTGGCGCGTCCACACGGACCGGGGCGGCGATGTCACGGCGCAATACCTGATCGCAGCCGTCGGCAGCCTGTCCACCACGAACATGCCGCAGTTCAAGGGGCTGGAGACGTTCAAGGGCAAGTGGTACCACACCAGCCGCTTCCCGAGCAGCGGCGTCGACTTTACGGCCAAGCGCGTCGCCGTTGTCGGCACCGGCGCCACCGCGGTGCAGGCGATTCCTGAAATCGCGCAGCAGGCGAAGCATCTCACGGTGTTTCAGCGCACCGCGAATTACTGCGTGCCGGCGCGCAACGGCAAGGTGGACCCGGAGATCAATCGGGCGCGGAAGGCCGACTATGACGGCATCGTGCAGCGCATCCGCGACTCGTTCTTCGGCCAGGAACACTATTTCATCCCGAAATCGGCGCTCGAAGCGAGCCCGGAGGAGCGGGAGCGCGAATTCGACCGGATGTGGGATTCGGGCGGCTTCGCCTTCTGGCTGGGCAACTACCAGGACATGTTCTTCAGCCAGGAGGCGAACGATCTCTGCGCCGATTACATCAAGCGCAAGATCCGCAAGACGGTCAAGGACCCGGTGGTGGCCGAGAAGCTCATCCCCAAAGGCTACGCCTACGGCACCAAGCGCCAGCCGCTCGACACGAACTACTACGAGACCTTCAACAAGGACAACGTTCTGCTGGTGGATGCAGCAACCGACGGGGGCATCGAGGAGATCACCGAGACGGGCATCCGCGCCGGCGGCAAGGACTACGAATTCGATATCATCGTCTTTGCAACCGGGTTCGATGCCATGACCGGACCGCTGAAGGCGCTGAACCTGCGCGGCCGCGGCGGCAGGACGCTGGACGAGCAGTGGAAGGATGGCCCGCACACCTATCTCGGCATTTCGGTCGCCGGCTTTCCAAACCTCTTCACCATCACCGGCCCGCAAAGCCCGTCGGTGCTGACGAACATGCCGGTCGCCATCGAACAGCATGTCGAATGGGTCGGTGAGTGCATCGAGGCGATGCGCGCCAACGGCAAGTCGGTCATCGAGGCGTTGCCCGAGGCGCAGGAGAAATGGGTCGCCCACGTCAACGAAGTGGTCAACATGACCCTGATGACCGGGGCCAATTCCTGGTACATGAGCGCGAACATCCCGGGCAAGCCGCGGGCGTTCCTGCCCTATCTCGGACCGGCAGGCGTCGGCGGCTACCGCAAGACGTGCGATGAGGTTGCGGCGAAGAACTATGAGGGGTTCGTGCTGGCCTAGAGCACGGTGCGGCCTGATGGTTCGATCAGGTCGGACGGTCGTGCTCTGGAAACATATCAGTCTGGAGCGACGGGTCTCCGATCCGCCCGGGCCGGAACGGCGCCAGCGGATCGGAGGTTGCTCCAGGTCTGGTTCGGGATACGCTGGCGGGTAGGGGCGTCGTCGCCCGATGCCGTCTGCATCAATCATAAACGGGGGAAACGATGAGCGATAACGCCTACTACTCGCAGGATGCGCACGGTCCATACGAGTTGCACGACATCGGCAATCTCGACTTGGAAGAGGGCGGTACGCTGCGCGGCTGCAAGCTGGCCTACGCGACCTTCGGCACGCTGAACGCGGCCGGCGACAACGCCATCCTGATCCCGACCTGGTATTCGGGTACCAGCAAGATCATGGAACAGGTCTATATCGGCAGCGGCCGCGCGCTCGATCCGGACAAGTATTTCATCATCGTCATCAATCAGATCGGCGGCGGCCTCTCGACATCGCCGCACAACACGCCGGCGCCCGGCGGCGCGGCCAATTTTCCGCACGTGCGCATCGGGGACGATGTACGCGCGCAGCATCGGCTGGTCACGGAGAAATTCGGCATCAAGAGCCTCGCCCTCGTCGTTGGCGGTTCGATGGGTGCCCAGCAGACCTATGAGTGGGCCGTGCGCTATCCGGACATGGTCAAACGCGCGGCGCCGATCGCCGGAACGGCAAGGAACACCGTGCACGACTTCCTCTTCACCGAAACCCTGGTCGAGGCGATCACGTCGGATCCAGGATTCAACAAGGGCTTCTACGCGTCGCCGGCGGATGTGCGCGAGGGGATGCTGCGCCACGCCAAGATGTGGGCGGTGATGGGCTGGAGCACCCAGTTCTTCCAGGAGAACCGCCACAAGGCGCTCGGCTTCTCGTCGCTCGACGATTTCATCATCAACTTCATGTACGCCTATTTCGGCCCGATGGATCCGAACGATCTGCTCTGCCAGGCCTGGAAATGGCAGCGCGGCGACGTCAGCCGCCATACCGGCGGAGACCTCCGCGCCGCGCTCGGCCGTATCAAGGCCAAGACGTTCGTGATCCCGATGTCCTCCGACATGTTCTTTCCGCCCGCGGATTGCGAGGCGGAGTGGCGGCTGATCCCGGATGCGGAGTTCCGGCCGATCCAGACGATCGATGGCCATCTGGCGCTGTTCGGCGCGGATCCGGCGGCGATGGCGCAGCTTGAGAAGCATCTGAGCGATCTGCTCGCCGCCAAAGTGTGAGCCGGCGGCCTCCGGCGGCGCTGGGCCGTCGCCGGAGGCCGTTGGAATCCGGTGCTGGTTTGCGTCGGCACCGCGCGTGCCTTAGCCTTCCGTGAGGCTCAAAGGCGAGGGAGGTCACAATGCGTCTGAAAGACAAGGTTGCGCTCGTCACCGGGGCGGCGAGCGGCTTCGGCGAGGGCATCGTGAAGCTCTACGCGGCCGAAGGCGCACGCGTGATGGTGGCGGACATGAACGCGGAGGGCGCTGCGCGCGTCGCCGGCGGCCTCGGCCACCATGCCGCCTCGGTCGGCGGGGATGTGAGCAAGGGCGCCGATGTGCGCGCAATGGTGGACGCCACCGTCGCACGCTTCGGCCGGCTCGATATCGTCGTCAACAATGCCGGCGCGACGCATCGGAACAAGCCGCTGCTCGAAGTGACCGAGGCTGAGTTCGATCGTGTCTATGACGTCAACGTGAAGTCGATCTACTGGATGGCGCAGGCGGCGGTGCCCGTGTTCCGCCGCCAGGGCTCGGGTGGCGCGTTCATCAACATCGCCTCCACGGCCGGCATTCGCCCACGTCCGGGCCTGGTCTGGTATAATGGCTCGAAGGGTGCGGTGAACATCATCACCCATGCGATGGCGATCGAGCTCGCTCCGGACAATATCCGGGTCAATGCGGTCTGCCCCGTGATCGGCGCGACCGGGCTGCTCGAGCAGTTCATGGGCGTGCCCGATACGCCGGAAAACCGCGCGAAATTCATCGGCTC
>JAJZFF010000163.1 GCA_021805485.1 Pseudomonadota bacterium | reverse complement strand
ATGGATTTAACCGCCTGATCCTGCGCGCCGGGCTCGACTGGCGCGAAGTATGGCTGATGCGCGCCATGTTCAAATGGTGCCGCCAGGTGCGCGCGCCGTTCAGCCAGAACGCGGTGGAGGCGGCGCTTGCCGCCAACCCGGCGGCGACCCGGCTGCTGGTCGAACTGTTCCACATCCGCTTCGATCCTGACCGGAATCGCGATCCGAAGGCCGAGGCGGCACTGGATGCGCGCTGGCGCGACCTGCTCGATGCCGTTGCCAGCCCCGAGGAAGATCGCATCCTCCGCCGCTACCGCCGGCTGCTGGACGCGGTGCTGCGCACCAATTTCCACGATGCCGCAACGCCGGTGATCGCCCTCAAGATCGACAGCGCGCGCGCCGGCGACATGCCGCTGCCGCGGCCGATGTTCGAGATTTTCGTGCATGGCGCTCGGATGGAGGGCTGCCATCTGCGCGGCGGCATGATCGCGCGCGGCGGCATCCGCTGGTCGGACCGGCGGGATGATTTCCGCACGGAAATTCTGAGCCTGATGAAGGCACAAATGGTCAAGAACGTCGTCATCGTGCCGGTCGGGGCGAAGGGCGGCTTCGTGCTCAAGCGCCCGCCGACGCCGACCGGCGATGCGAATGCCGATCGCGAGGCGTTCATGGCCGAGGGCATCGCCTGCTACCGGCTGCTCATCAATGCGATGCTCGATGTGACGGACAATCTGGCGGGCGGCACGGTGGTCGCCCCGCCGCGCATCGTCCGGCGCGATGGCGACGACCCCTATCTCGTCGTCGCCGCCGACAAGGGCACCGCGACCTTCAGCGACATCGCCAACGAGATCGCCGTCTCGCGCGGCTTCTGGCTGGGCGACGCCTTCGCCTCCGGCGGCTCGGTCGGCTACGACCACAAGGCGATGGGCATCACCGCGCGCGGTGCCTGGGTGAACATCGCGCGGCATTTCGACGAATTGGGTCACGACATCCAGCGCGAGGACTTCACCTGTGCCGGCGTCGGCGACATGTCGGGCGACGTCTTCGGCAACGGCCTGCTGGTCAGCCGTCACACGAAGCTGCTGGCCGCATTCGATCATCGCCATATCTTCCTCGATCCCGATCCTGATCCGGCGAAGAGCTACGAGGAACGCCGACGGCTGTTCGGGCTGAAGCGCTCGTCATGGGCGGATTACGACCCCGCGCTGATCAGCGAGGGCGGCGGCGTGTTCCCGCGCAACGCGAAAACGGTGACGCTGAGTGCCGCGGCGGCCTCTATGCTCGGCCTCGAGGCCGGCGCGCACGAGCCCGAGCTTGTTCTGCGCGCCATCCTGACCATGCGGGTCGATCTGCTCTATTTCGGCGGGATCGGCACCTATGTGAAGGCGGGAACGGAAAGCCAGGCCGATGCCGGCGACCGCGCGAACGATGCCATTCGCGTCGATGGCCGACACATCCGCGCCCGGGTCGTCGGCGAGGGCGCCAATCTCGGCGTCACCCAGGCGGGACGGATCGAGGCAGCGCAGGCCGGCGTGCGGCTCAATACCGATGCCCTCGACAATTCCGCTGGTGTTTCGACCTCCGACCACGAGGTGAACATCAAGATCCTGCTGGCGAGCGTGATGGAGGCCGGCAAGCTCACGGCGCACCAGCGCGTCGACCTGCTGGGCTCGATGACGGACGAGGTGGCGGCGCTCGTGCTGCGCGACAATCACCAGCAGTCGCAGGCGATCTCGCTCGATGCGCTCGGCGGTGCTGCCGATTTGCCGGCGCAGAACGCGCTGATGAGCCAGCTGGAAGCAGCCGGCGTGCTCGACCGCGCAGTGGCCGGCCTGCCGGACGCGGCGGCGATGGCCGCGCGCGCGGCTTCTGGCCAAGCCCTGACCCGGCCCGAGCTCTGCACCCTGATGGCACACGCCAAGCTGCATGTCGGCGCGATGATCGATGCTTCGCCGCTGGTCGACGAACCGGCGCTCGGGCACCTGCTGGCCGATTACTTTCCGCACACGCTGCGCGAGCGGTTCCGGGCGGAAATCGACGGCCACCGGTTGCGGCGTGCGCTGATCGGCACGGCGGTGACCAACGAGCTGATCAACCGGATGGGGGCCGCGGCTTTCGGGCGGATCGCGCTCGAATCCGGGCAGGAACCGCCGGCGATAGCCTGCGCGGCGCTGATCGCCTCCGCCGCGTTCGACCTGCCGTCCCGCTACCGTGAGATCGAGGCGCTGGGCATGGCGGTGCCGGCGGCGCAGCGCCTCGGGATGCTTTTCGCCCTGCGCCGCCTGCAGGAAGCCGCCGCGCGCACCCTGCTGGCCGGCCCGCCTCTGGGGCCGATCGGCGACGAGGTCGAGGCTCTGCGCTTCGGCCTCGCGGATCTGGCCGCCTCGGCCTGTGCCCGGCTTGAGGAGTCCGAGGACGTGCAAGCCCTGACCGCGCATGGCGTTCCGCTGCCGCTCGCGACCTTCACGGTGGCGCTGCCGGAGCTGATGGTGGCGCCGATCGTGGTGCGGCTCGCGGCCCGGCACGACCGGGCGATCGAAATGGTCCGCGCGGTCTGGACGGATGCCGGCGAGGTGTTCGCGCTGAACCCGTTGCGCGCGGCCCTTGGCGCCGTTCCGACCGCGGGCGGCTGGACGACGCGGGCCGTCGCCGCGCTGGCGGACGAGCTGAACGAAATCCAGGGCGCCCTGGTGGAAGCGGCGCTCGACGGCGGCGGCGATCCGGCGGCGCTGCGTTTCGCGTTGGGTCGCCCGGCCGAGAGCGCCATCGCGCTCGCGCATGATGTGGCGCTGATGCCCGATCTCGCCGCCCTGATCGTCGCCGTGCGGGGGCTCCGCCGGCTGCGCGGCTGAAGCCGGCCCCGGCGCCGCTCAGGTAGCGGCGCCGTCCGGCTTCTCGATCAGATGGTTGGCGAATCGCGCGCGTAATTCGGTCTTGAGCAGCTTGCCCGTTGCGCCGTGCGGCAACTCGTCGACGAAGATCACGTCGTCCGGCACTGCCCAGCGCGCGACCTTGCCCTCATAGACCGAGAGCAGTTCCTCGCGGGTGGCGCTCGCGCCTGGCTTCAACGCGACGATCACCACCGGCCGCTCATCCCATTTCGGGTGTTTCGCCGCGATCGCCGCCGCCTCGGCCACCGCCGGATGGCTGACCGCGATGTTCTCGATGTCGATCGAGCTGATCCACTCGCCGCCCGACTTGATCAGGTCCTTGCTCCGATCGGTGAGGATCACGAACCCGTCGGGATCGATCATCCCGACATCGCCGGTGGGAAACCAGCCGTCCTCGGTCGTGCCTTTCGGCATCCGGTAATAGCCGGTGGTCACCCAGTGGCCGCGCAGCTCGATGTCGCCGGCGGTCTCGCCGTCCCACGGCACTTCCTCGGCGCCGCGCCGCGCCCGCAGGTCGATCCCGAACAGCACCCGCCCCTGGCTCAGCCGCTGCCGCCGCGCGGTCGCGGCATCGACGCCGGGCACCGGGGTCGCCACCGTGGCGATCGGGCTGCTCTCGGTCATGCCCCAGGCGTGGACGATGGTGACGCCGAGTTCGTCATACGCGTCGAACAGCGCTTCCGGACAGGCCGATCCGCCAACGATCATACGCTCGAGTGTGCTGAACCGCCCCCCGGTCTTGCGGATATGGGCGAGCACGCCGAGCCAGACCGTCGGCACGCCGGAGGCGCAGGTGACGTGTTCGGCCTCGATGAGTTCGTAAAGGCTCTGCCCGTCGAGGAACCGCCCCGGCATGACCAGCGAGGTGCCGGCGGCGGCGGCGGCGTAGGGCAGGGACCAGGCGTTGACATGGAACATCGGCACCACCGGCATCAGCCGGTCGGCCGCCTTGAGGCCGATCGCATCCGCCGCGTTCACCGCCATCGCCTTCAGCACGGTGGAGCGATGGGTGTAGAGCACGCCCTTCGGCCGTCCCGTCGTGCCCGAGGTGTAGCAGAGGCCGCTGGCGGTCCGCTCGTCGAACCGGGGCCAGTCGTATTCGTCGGTCTCGGCGTCGATCAGGCTTTCGTAATCGGTGATCGCAACGCCGGCGGGCAGGGCGATGCCGGGCAGGTCCGCCGCGTCGCAGAGAAACACCACCTGGCGGAGCAGGCCCGGCGGCAGCTTGCCGGCGACCTGCTCCACCAGGGATGCGAAATCCGCCTCGGCGAACAGCACGCCATCCTCGGCGTGTTCGAGGATATAGGCGATGTCGTCGGGTGCCAGGCGCGGATTGACGGTGTTGACCACGGCGCCCGAGCCGGAAATCGCGAAATAGAGCTCGACATGGCGGTGGTTGTTCCAGGCGAGAGTGGCGACGCGATCCCCCGGCCGCACACCGAGCCGGCCAAGCGCGCGAGCGAGCTGGCGGGCCCGCCGCGCCGTATCCACCCAGGTCTGGCGATGAATGCCGCCGGCGAGGCGGGAGACGATTTCCGCCCGCGGATGATGCCGGGCGGCGTGGACCAGAAAGTCCGAGATCATCAGGTCGTGGTGCTGCATCAGGCCCAGCATGGACGGCTCCCATTCTTTGGATTCTTTGTGCGCGAAACATGCTTCAAACCATCGGCGCGCGCAATCGCCGGACGATGCGGCCGGTCAGAACCGCTCGACCCAGGGCCTGAGTTCGATCTCCCAGGTCCAGGCGCTGCGTGGCTGGTGCAGGACATGAAGATAGGTCTCGGCGATGGCCTTCGGGTCGAGCAGGCTGTCCGGCGCATCCGCCGGCACCGGGCGGCTGGCGGAGCGGATGCCGCCATCGATGACGAAATGTGCGACATGGATGCCCTTCGGCGCGAGTTCCCGTGCCATGCTCTGGGCAAGGCCACGCAGGGCGAACTTGCCCATCGCGAAGGCGGCCGACTCCGCATAGCCCTTCACGCTGGCCGAGGCGCCGGTGAACAGGATGGCGCCGTTTCCGGCGTCCAGCATCCGCCGCGCCGCGTGCTGGCCGACGAGAAAGCCGCCGAAGGCCGAAACCGCGAGGGCGCGCGCAACCGCCTCGGGATCGAGTGAGGCGACCGGGCCGCGCACCCGGCCGGAGGCGTTGTAGACCACCACATCCGGCGCGCCGCCGCCGGCTTCCACCTGCTCGAATAGCCCTGCGACCGCCGCCGCGTCGGTGGCATCGCAGGCGAAGGATTTCGCCCCGATATCGGCACAGAGCGGCGCGAGCTTGTCGGGATTGCGCGCGGCGAGCGCGACGCTCATCCCCTGTGCGGCGAAGCGGCGGGCGAGCGCGGCGCTCAGCCCGCTGCCGGCGCCGACGATCAGGGCGCGGCGATAACGCGGCCCGGACTGATCTGTCATTCCATCTGACCTTTCGTTGTCATACGACACAGGCGGTGGTGGCGCCGTCCATCGTGATGTTGACGCCCGTCACATAGCTGGCGCGGGGCGAGGCGAGAAACAGCACCGTATTGGCGATTTCCTCCGGCGTTGCCATCCGGCCGAGGGGAATCCGGGCAATGCCGCGGGCGCGCGCCTCGTCGATGCTGATGCCGGCGAGCCGCGCATCCGAGGCGAGGCCCTCGGCGACGCGCCCGGTCTCTGTCAGTCCCGGATTGAGGCCGACCACGCGCACCCCCTGTTTCGCATAGGCGGTCGCGAGCCCGGCGGTTGCCAGCATCAGCGCCGCGTTCGCCGCCCCGCCGGCCAGATGCACGGGCGAGGCAATCTTGCCGCCATTGCCGATCACGTTGACGATCACCCCGCCGCCGCGCGCGGCCATGCGCTTCACCAGCGGATCGATCACGTTGATATAGCTGAAATATTTGGCGTCCATCGCGGCCCGCCAATGTGCCGGCGTCAGTTCGTCGGGCGGGGTGCGCCGTGCCGCGCCGGCGCTGTTGACGAGAATGTCGATCGGGCCGAGTTCGGCTTCCGCCGCCTTAATCATCGCGTCCGCTGACGCGGCGTCAGTCAGGTCGGCAGATAGCGCGGCGCGCAGGCGCAGCGTCGCTTTGGCGGCTTCGAGATTGGCCTGCTGCCGCGAGCAGATGGCGACCTCCGCGCCCTCGGCTATGAATGCAGCGGCGCAGGCGAAGCCGATGCCCTTCGAGCCGCCAGTGACGAGGACGCGCTTTCCCGCGAGCGACAGATCCATTGTTTTCTCCTTCGGTGAACTGTTTCGTCATGGTACGAATGCACGCGCGGGATGTGGGCGCACGAGGCGGAGAACGCAATTGCGCCCGCGCGGCAAACACTGCATCATCGCTTGCGCAATCCGGCATATATGCGGGTGAGCACGTTCCGTTGGTGATGGAGGTGGAAGTGGCCAGGGCCAATCACTGGATTTCGAATTCAATCGTGGCGCGGCGGGGCGTCGGCTGGGCCCGCAAGCCGCGTGTCCACAAGCTGACAGAGGAAATGCAGGGCCAGTATCACTACACGATCGGCCCCTATTCCGAACCCGTGCTGACAGTCGAACCGGGCGATCGCATCGTGGTCGAGACGCGCGATGCCTTCGAGGGCGCGATCCGCACCGAGCGGGACAAGCCGAGCCGCCGCCTGCGCATGCCCTTCGTCAATCCGCAGAACGGGCCGATCATGATCGAGGGCGCGGAACCGGGCGACGCGATCGCCGTGCATATCGAGCGGATGCGCCCGCGCGGCGAGGATCCGCACGGCACCTGCTGCATGATTCCGCAATTCGGTGCGCTCACCGGCACCGCGCTCACCGCGACGCTGAATCCGCCGCTGCCCGAAATCACCCGCAAGGTGCCGGTCAACGAGAAGGAGGTGCGCTGGAGCGCGCGCGTCGTGCTGCCCTATGCGCCGCATATCGGCACGCTCTCCACCTCGCCGGAAATCGACAGCATCAACTCGCTGACGCCGGGATCGCATGGCGGCAACATGGACCTGCCGGACATGGGGCCGGGCAGTATCACCTACCTGCCGGTCCGCTCGCCGGGCGCGCGGCTGTTCATCGGCGATGCCCATGCCTGCCAGGGCGATGGCGAGGTGTGCGGCACGGCGGTGGAATATGCCTCGGAAACCACCATCCGCGTCGACCTGATCAAGAACTGGGCGCTCGAATGGCCGCGGCTGGAGCGCGAGGATTTCATCATGGCGATCGGCTCCGCGCGGCCGCTGGAGGATGCGACGCGCATCGCCTATCGCGACCTCATCCTCTGGCTCGAGGCGGAATATGGATTCGGGCGGTGGGACGCCTACATGATGCTGAGCCAGTGCGGCCGGGTGCGTCTCGGCAATTTCGTCGACCCGAACTATACGGTCGGCGCCGGCATTCTGAAGAAATATATTGACGGGGAGACAGGCTGACATGGATCTCGGACTGAAGGGCAAACGCGCCGTCATTACCGGCGGCACCAAGGGGATCGGCCGTTCCGTGGCCGAGCTGCTGGCGCAGGAAGGCACCGATGTCGCGATCTGCGCGCGCAACGCGCAGGAGGTCGAAAGCGCGGTGGCGGAGCTGCGCCGCGCGGGCGTGCGCGCCACCGGCCGCGCCGTGGACGTTTCGGATCATGCTGCGCTAGCGACCTGGATCGCCG
>JAJZFF010000510.1 GCA_021805485.1 Pseudomonadota bacterium | reverse complement strand
AAGCCGGTATCTCAACAACCGCGCCGAGAATTCACATCGACCGACGCGACGACGAGAGCGGCAGATGCAGCGGTTCAAAGTACCGGATCAAGCGCAAAACTTTCATTCTGCGCACGCGTTCATCCACGGTCACTTCCATCCGCGGCGTCACCTCATGACCGCCACGGCATACCGTGCTATCCGCTCTCAGGCCTTCGATATCTGGCGGCAGGACACGTGTGACATGACCTGTGCATCTCCATCCACTGCGGAGCTCTGCTGCCCAACCGGGGTTAACGTGACAATGCCGCTTGACGCGCCCCGGAGCGCAAGCGAGGGTTCATCCATGGACGAACCAGGCCCTCTATGCCCCGGCCCCGCCCCCTCCCCGCACGGTCCCGCGCGGTTCAGTGTGCCGCATGGCGCGGTCGATACGCATGCGCATGTCATCGGCGCGCCGCCGCAACACCCCTATGTCGCCGAACGGAGCTACACCCCGCCGCCGGCGACGCCGGAGGCCTATCTCGCGATGCTCGACGCCACCGGCATGACCCATGGCGTGCTGGTGCAGGTCAGCGTGCATGGCACCGACAACCGGCTGATGCTGGAGACCGTGGCGGCGCATCGCGCCCGCTTGCGGGGCATTGCGGTAAGCCCGCCCGACCTGCCGGCGCAGGCATGGCGGGCGATGGCGGAGGCAGGCGTCGTGGGGCTGCGGATCAACACGCTGTTCGGCGGCGGGGTCGGGTTCGACCAGCTCGACCGCTACGAGGCGATCTGCGCCGAGCATGGCTGGCACCTCCAGTTCCTGACCGATGTTCGCGCGCTCGGCGACCGCGCCGGCCGGCTGAGCCGCCTGCGCGTGCCGTTCGTGATCGACCACATGGGCCATTTCCCGGTTGCCGGGGATGCCGGGCGGCGGGGCTTCGACACCATGCTCGGCCTGGTGCGCGATGGCGGCTGGGTCAAACTCTCGGGTGCCTATCGGCTGGACGGGCCGCCTTATGCGCGGACCGTTGAGCTTGCCCGCGCGCTGGTCGGAGCGGCACCCGAGCGGTGCGTGTGGGGGTCGGACTGGCCCCATGTCGCGAACTGGGCGCATATGCCCAATGTCGGCGACCTGCTCGACCTGCTGGCGGACTGGGCGCCGGATGACGCGGTCCGGGACCGCATCCTCACCACCAACGCCCACCGGCTCTACGGGTTTCCGTAACCGCCGCCGCCGGGGGTTTCGATGACGACGGAATCGCCGGCGGCGATCGTCGCCTGGTCGCGGCCGCCCATGACCTCGATCCTGACCTCGCCCCCAACCTCCGCGCGCTCGACCCATTGCCGGCCGGCCGCGCCGGGAGCGCCGCCATCCATGCCGAAGGGCGGCACGGTGCGGCGCGAGGCGAGGATCGTCACGGTCATCGGTTCGAGAAAGCGCAGCCTGCGGCGCACGCCATCGCCGCCGCGATGCCGCCCGGCGCCGCCGGAGCCGCGCCTGATCTCGAAGGTTTCGACGCGCACCGGGTAGCGGAGTTCAAGCACCTCGGGATCGGTCATGCGCGTGTTGGTCATGTGGGTATGGACGGCGTCGCACCCGTCGAAATCCGGCCCGGCGCCGGCGCCGCCGCAGATGGTTTCGTAATATTGGTGGCGGGCGTTGCCGAAGAGCAGGTTGTTCATCGTCGCCTGCGCCGACGCGACGACGCCGAGCGCGCCGAGCAGCGCCGCCGTCACCGCCTGGCTGACCTCGGTGTTGCCGGCGACCACAGCCGCACCGGGTGCCGGGTTGAGGAAACTGCCGGCGGGGATGATGATGGTGAGCGGCCGGAGGCAGCCTTCGTTCAGCGGGATTTCATCGTCGACGAGGCAGCGGAACACGTAGAGGACGGCCGCGCGGGTGACGGCGGGCGGGGCGTTGAAATTGCCCTTGTGCTGCGGCGCGGTGCCGGTGAAATCGATGGTGGCGGTGCCGGCGGCGCGGTCGACCCTAATGGCGACCATGAGCCGCGCGCCATCGTCCATCCGGTAGTCCCAGCTGCCGTCGCGCAGCCGGCCGATGGCGCGGCGGACCGAGGCCTCGGCGTTGTTCATCACATGCGCGATATAGGCGGCGACGGTGGGCCAGCCATACTGGTCGACCATGGCCCGGAACGCGGCGATGCCCGCTTCGTTGGCGGCGAGCTGGGCCTTGAGATCGGCCACGCATTCATCGGGGTTGCGGGCCGGATAGGCGGCACCGGAGAGCACCGCGCGCAGCGCCTCTTCCTGGAACACGCCGGCATCGACCAGCTTCATGTCGTCGATCACCACGCCTTCCTCTTCCAGCGTGGTGGCGAAGGGCGGCATCGACCCCGGGGTTCGGCCGCCGATATCGGCATGATGCCCGCGCGACGCCAGAAAGCCGCGCAGCGTGGTGCCCGCATCGTCGAAGATCGGGGTAATGACGGTGATGTCCGGCAGATGGGTGCCGCCGTCGAACGGGTTGTTCAGCGCGATGGCATCGCCGGGCCTGAGAGCCGCGCCGCGGCGGCGCAGCACGGTCCGCACGCTTTCGCCCATCGCGCCGAGATGCACCGGGACATGCGGCGCATTCGCCACGAGATTGCCCTCGGCGTCGAACAGCGCGCAGGAGAAATCGAGCCTCTCCTTGATGTTCACGCTGCTTGCGGTGTTGCGCAGCACCGCACCGGCCTGCTCGGCGACGGCCATGAACAGGTTGTTGAACAGTTCGAGGCGCACCGGATCGAGGCTGGCGTCATCGGCGCTGGCGGCAGTCCTGATTGCGGCGTGGTGCGTGATGAGCAGGTGGTTGTGCGGGGTGATTTCGGCGCGCCAGCCGGGCTCGACGATGGTGGTGGCGTTGGCCTCGCGCAGCATTGCCGGGCCGTCCACCGTATCGCCGGCGAACAGGGCCTCGCGGTCGAATACCGGGGCGTCGTGCCAGGTGCCGCGGCTGTAGAGGCGGATATGGTCGATCGGCTCCGGTCGGCCGGACGCGCGGGCGGGCAGCATCTGCTCTGTCACCTTCTCGCCCGGCGCCACGGCCTCGACCTCGACGCTCTCGACGATCAGCGCGCGGTCCGCCGCGACGAAGCCGAACAGGCGGCGATGCGCGGCCTCGAACGCGGCGCGCATGGCAGGTGCATCGTCCAGCGTCACCGGCAGGGGCGTGTCGGTGCCGGCATAGCGCAACTGGGCGCGGCGCAGCGTCCGCACGACGCCGGGATCGACCCCCTGCTCGGCCAGGGCGGTGGCGGCGGCGCGGGCGAGGCCGGCGGCCACCTCCTCGATCGACGCCACGGAATCGGCGCTCAGCTCCCGTTCCACCGCCTGCTCGCGCAGCACGATCTGGTCAGCCAGACCCATGCCATAGGCCGACAGCACGCCGGCGAGCGGGTGGATCAGGATGGTCCGCATGCCCAGCGCCTCGGCGACGAGGCAGGCGTGCTGACCGCCGGCGCCGCCGAAACAGGCGAGCGCGAACGCCGCCGGGTCGCGCCCCTTCTGGATCGAGATCTGCTTGATGGCCTGCGCCATATGCGCGACGGCGATGCTGATGAACCCCTCGGCGATGCGCTCCGGCGTCTGCGCGGTGCCGGTTGCGGCGGCGACTTCGGCGGCGAGCTCAGTGAATTTCTGCTGCACCACCGCGGCATCCAGCGCCTCGTCATGGGTGGGGCCGAAAATCTTCGGGAAGTGATGCGGCGCCAGCTTGCCGAGGAAGAGATTGGCGTCGGTCACGGTCAGCGGGCCGCCCAGCCGGTAGCAGGCGGGGCCGGGATTCGCCCCGGCACTGTCGGGCCCGACGCGCAGACGGGCGCCATCGAAGCCGAGAACCGAGCCGCCGCCGGCGGCGACAGTGTTGATCGACAGCATCGGCACCCGCAGCCGCACGCCGGCGATTTCGGTCTCGAGGCTTCGCTCGTAGGCGCGGTCATGAATCGCGACATCGGTGGAGGTGCCACCCATGTCGAACCCGATGATGCGGTCTATCCCGGCCATCTGCGCGGTGCGGACGGCACCGACGATGCCGCCCGCCGGGCCGGAGAGGATCGCATCCTTGCCGGTGAAGTGGTGCGCCTCGGCGAGGCCGCCATGCGACTGCATGAAGAACAGCCGCGCGCCCGGCAGGCCGGCGGCGACACGATCGACATAGCGGCGCAGGACGGGCGAGAGATAGGCATCCGCCACCGTGGTGTCGCCGCGCGGGACCAGCCGGAGCACCGGGCTGACCGCATGGCTCGCGGAGATCTGGCGAAAGCCGAGATCGGCGGCGAGTTGCGCCAGCCGCAGCTCATGCGCCGGATGGCGCCACGCGTGCATCCGCGCGATGGCGACGCTCTCGATCCCCGCCGCCCGCGCGCCGGTCAGGGCCGCGATCGCCGCCGCTTCGTCGAGCGTCTCGATCTCGGCGCCATCGGCGCCGATGCGCCCGCCGATTTCGGCCACGCGCTCGTAGAGCATGCTCGGCAGCCGGATGTCGAACGCGAAGAGGTCGGGCCGCGCCTGGGTGCCGATCCGCAACACATCGCCCAAGCCCCGATCGGTCAGCAGCAGCACCCGCGCGCCCTTGCGCTCGAGCAGCGCGTTGGTGGCGACGGTGGTGCCCATCTTGACCGCCTCGATCGCATCCACCGGCATCGGATCGTCCTGCCCGAGGCCAAGGCAGATGCGGATTCCGGCTATCGCCGCGTCATCATAGCTGCCGGGGTTTTCGGACAGCAGCTTGAGCGTCCGCCGCGCGCCGTCCGGCGCGATCGCCACGATGTCGGTGAAGGTGCCGCCGCGGTCGATCCAGAATCGCCAGCGGGGCGCGGGTTCGGATGAAGCGGTCGCCGGGCCGGTCTGCATGCGGGTTCCTCCCCTGCCTGGCGCAAGCAGCGAGCGATGGCGCCATTGAAATTTTTTATTGACGATTTATCGACAAATTGTCAATGTCGGGCTGCAATAAAATCGAGGAGGCGGCCTTGGCGGCAAAACCCGGACGCAACGTGGCGCAGAAACCCGCAAGCAAGGCGGCGGGAGAGCCCGTGGTGTCTTCCGCGCATCTGGCGGCGGGGCGATCGCCCGGATTGTCGGCGGTGGAATTCGGCCTCAACCTCGCGACGATGGCCTATCAGCGCTGGATGGTGCGCTGCATGGCGGCGGCCGGGCTGCCGGGGCTTTCGCCGCTCGAAGTGCTGATCCTGCACACCGTCCGCCATCGCAACCGGCCGAAGCAGATCGCCGACATCATGCTCGTGCTTGACATCGAGGAGACGCATCTCGTCACCTACGCGCTGCGCAAGCTGGCGGCGGCCGGGCTGATCGAGGTCGAGCGCGCGGGCAAGGAAAAGCGCGTGAGCGCCAGCGCCGCCGGCATCGCGCTCTGCGCCCGCTACGGCGAGATCCGCGAGCGCCTGCTGGTCGAGGCGGCCGCCGCGACCGGACCTGGCGAGGCGGCACTCGAAGATGTAGCAACCGTTCTCCGCGCCCTCTCCGGCATCTATAACCAAGCGGCGCGGGCGGCCGCGACATTCTGACAACGCAACAATCCAGCAACAGGGGGAAATGGCAATGGCGAGCGAGACAAGCGTGGAGGAGGCCGCGACGCGCGGCGGGCTCGGCGCATTTTTCAAGGAGATGAACCCGGCGGAGTGGCGCACCTTCCGCGCCTGCGCCGGCGGCTGGGGCCTCGACGGGATGGATTTCATGATCTACCCGCTGGTGATCGGCACGATCATGCATCAATGGTCGGTAGCGCCCGGCCCGGCCGGGCTGGCGGCGACGCTGACCCTGCTGGCCTCCGCCGTCGGCGGCTGGATTGCCGGCTACGTGTCCGACCGTATTGGTCGGGTGAGAGTGCTGCAGATCACCATCCTGTGGTTCTCCGCCTTCAGCCTACTCTCTGCCCTTGCGCAGAATTTCGACCAGCTCGTCATCACCCGCACCCTGCTCGGCTTCGGCTTCGGCGGCGAGTGGGCGGCCGGCGCCATCCTGATGGGCGAGGTCATCCGCCCGGCCTATCGCGGGCGCGCGGTGGGGTCGGTGCAATCAGCCTGGGCGGTGGGCTGGGGGCTTGCCGTGCTGTCGCAGGCGATCGTGTTTTCGCTGGCCCCCGCGGCGATTGCCTGGCGGGTGATGTTCGCGATCGGCGCGTTGCCGGCGCTGCTGGTACTCTATCTACGGCGCAACGTCGCCGAGCCGGCGATCGCCATCGCCGCGCGGCGGAACGCCTCGCCCGGGCTGCTGGCGATCTTCGGGCGCGAAACCCTTCTCGTCACCATTCTCGGCGCGCTGCTCTCCACGGGTGCGCAGGGCGGCTACTACGCCATCACCTTCTGGATGCCGACCTTCCTGAAGGTGGATCGGCATCTGAGCATCGTCGGCAGCACGCCCTATCTCGCGGTACTGATTCTCGGCAGCTTCGCCGGCTACCTCACGGGGGCATGGCTGTCCGACCGGCTGGGGCGGCGCATGCTGTTCTTGATCTTCTCGGCGGGCGCGATCATCACTATCGTCACCTACACCCAGATTGACATCCCCAACGATGCGATGCTGATCCTCGGCTTTCCCGTCGGCTTCTTCGCCAGCGGCTATTTCTCGGGCATGGGCCCGTTCCTGACCGAGCTGTTCCCGACCCGCCTGCGCGGCTCGGGCCAGGGGTTCTGCTACAATTTCGGCCGCGGCCTCGGCGCGCTGTTTCCGGCGTTGATCGGCTTTCTCACCAAATCGGTTGGGTATGGCAACGCCATCGCGATCTTTGCGGTTGCAGCCTATACCCTGTTCTTCCTCGCGGCTCTCGCCCTGCCGGAGACGCGGGGACGCGTGCTGACCGCGTAAGGCGGCGCAGGACAGGCCGAGCGCAAGCCGCGCGCGCCCGCAAGGGCGCGCGATGGTTACACGACGAGGCCGCTTTCCGCGTCGAGCAGGTGGATCCGCGCCATGTCCGGCGCGAGCGGGACGATGCCGCCCACCGAAGCCGGCGCGTGCGGATCCACCCGGGCGCATGACCGGCCCCACTGCGTGGTCCGGGTCGAAAGTTAGTGCAATTTCACCTCTGGCGCTGGGGACCGGTATCCGAGCGCACTGTGCGGCCTGACGATGTTGTAGTGCCACCGCCAAGCGTCGATCAGGACCTTCGCTTTCACCAGTGTGTAGAAGATCTCCCCGTTGAGCAGCTTATCACGCAGCGAGCCATTGAAGGATTCGCAGTATCCGTCTTCCCATGGCGAACCTGGCGTGATGTAGAGCGTCTTCACACTGGCCTTCCCGAGCCATTGCCGCACCGCCCGGGCGATGAATTCGGGACCATTATCCGACCGTATATGAGCGGGTGGCCCCCTGGTGACGAACAGCTCGGCCAAAGCGCCCAGCACATCCTCGCTCCTGAGCCGTCGCGCGACCGGCAGGGCCAGGCACTCCCGGCTGGCCTCGTCGATGATCGACAGGATCAGGAACTTGCGGCCGTCGTGGGTCCGTCCCTCGACGAAGTCGTAGGACCACACATGGCCGGGATACTCAGGCCGCAGCCGGATACATGACCCGTCATTGA
>JAJZFF010000072.1 GCA_021805485.1 Pseudomonadota bacterium | reverse complement strand
GCCGCGGCCACCGCCGGCATCGCCGCCGGATCATACCAGACATGCGGGTTGCGCGTCGCATCCGGCAGGCCGAGCACCGCCTGTGCCGCGATCACATGCCGCCCCCGCGCGCTGCCCGCCGTGGCGACGATAATCCGCCGCGCCCAGGAATCGTAGCCAAGCCCGTTGAGCACCACGAGCCGTGCCGTGGCGAGCCGCCGCGCCACCGCCGGGCTTGCCTCGAAACTGTGCGGATCGGCGTTGGGATTGACCTCGATCGCGGCAACCTCGACCTGCTCGCCGCCGATCGCCGCGATCACGTCGGCATACTGGCTCTCGATCCCGACCGCCGGAATCCGGCCCGCGGCGCGGGCAATCCATGGCGCCGCCACCAGCCCGGCCAGAATCCCCCGCCGTTTCGCCATGTCTTCCGGTCCTCCTGCGGCCCTTCAGAGAAAATGATATGTTATATCATTCCATCGGTCCAGCGCCCCCCTGCCCGCGCCCGTTGGGCTGGTGTAGGCTGAAGTTCCCGCCAGAGGAGGATCCGCCCATGCCCCATGTCATCGTCAAGCTGTTCGCCGGCCGCAGCGAGGCGCAGAAGCAGCAGATCGCCGAGGCGGTCGCGCGGGCGGTGATCGCCTCGGCGGGGAGCAGCGAGGCGGCGGTGTCGGTCAGCATCGAGGATGTCGATCCCGAGCACTGGAACGAGACGGTCTTCGAGCCGGACATCCGCGGCAAGGCGGCAACGCTCTACAAAAAACCCGGCTATGAGCCGAAATGAGGGTGGCGGCGGCCGGACTCGCCTTGCCCTTGCTGATGGCGGGCTGCGCCCGGTCGGCGGCGGTAACGGCCTGCTCCGGCACGAGGATCGTGGCACACGCCGATTCCGAAGGCGGCGCGTTCGACGGCATGTCGCATTCCGGCACGCGCCTCGCCCTGCGCAATCGCGGCGCTGCGCCCTGCACCCTGCCCGGTCTGCCGCACCTCGTCTTCCTCGATGCCGCGCATCGCCGCCTGCCGATCGCTCGCCGCCCGCCCTTCGGGATGCATCCCGGCCCGGTCGTGCTGCCAGTCCGCCTCGGCGCCGGGGCGGCGGCGACAACGTCGCTGCGCTGGGTGGCCGGCCCGGTCTACACCCGCACGGCCTGCATGAAGGTCGCCGCCCTACGTATCGCCTGGCCGGGCGGAGCAACCACCCTCCCCCTCGCCGCGACGATCTGCGGCCCGAAAGGCGCGGTGGCGGGCATCGTCCAGCCTCCGCTCGCCCCTGCCGGCGCAGAAACCCTCAGCGGATCAGGATCGCCCGGAAATCATTGACATTGGTGCGGGTCGGCCCGGTCACCACGAGGTCGCCGAGCGCGGCGAACAGGCCATAGCCGTCATTGTCGGCAAGCCGCGCGGTGGGGTCGATGCCCATCGCCCGGGCGCGCGCCAGCGTATCAGGCGCCAGCACGGCACCTGCATTGTCCTCGGTGCCGTCGATCCCGTCGGTATCGCCGGCGATGGCGGTCATGCCCGGCGCGCCGCCGAGCGCGACCGCGAGCCCGGCGAGGAATTCGAGATTCCGCCCGCCGCGCCCGCCACCGCGCACCGTCACCGTCGTCTCGCCGCCGGAAACCAGCACGCAGGGCGGGGCGAGCGGCGCGCCATGGGCGGCACAGCTCAGCGCCATGCCGGCCATCACCGCCGCGACCTCGCGCGCCTCGCCCTCGATCGCATCGCCGAGGATCAGCGGCGTCACCCCCGCCGCCCGGGCGACCGATGCCGCCGCCGCCAGGGAGGCGAAGGGGGTCGCGATCATCACCTCGCGGGCGCGGGCGAAGGCCGCATCGCCGGGTTTCGGCGTCTCCGCCTCCGGCCGCGCCAGCCAGGCGGCGACCGGCGCGGGTACCGCGATCCCGGCGCGGCGCAGGATCTCCCGCGCATCCTCCGCCGTCGTCGCGTCCGGCACGGTCGGCCCCGAGCCGATCACCGAGGGATCGTCGCCCGGCACGTCGGAAATCATCAGTGTGACGATCGCCGCCGGCGCCGCCGCGGCGGCGAGCCGCCCGCCCTTGATCGCCGAGAGATGCTTGCGCACGCAGTTCATCGCCTGGATGTTCGCACCGCTCTTCAGCAGGGCGCGGTTCACCGCCTGCTTGTCGGCCAGCGAAATCCCCGGCGCCGGCAGCGCCAGCAGCGAAGAGGCGCCGCCGGACATCAGCACGAGAACCAGATCGTCCGCGGTCAGCCCCCGCACCATCGCGAGGATGCGCGCCGCCGCCGCCTGCCCGGCCGCATCCGGCACCGGGTGCGACGCCTCGACCACTTCGATCCGCCTGAGCGGCTTTTTGCTCCCATGCCCGTAGCGGGTGACCACGAGGCCGGACATCGGCGCTTCATCCGGCCAGTGCGCCTCGACCGCCTCGGCCATCGCCGCCGCCGCCTTGCCGGCGCCGATCACCACGGTCCGCCCCTTCGGCGGCGATGGCAGATGCGGCGGCACGCAGCGCGAGGGCGCTGCCGCGTCCACCGCCGCCGCGAACATGCGCCGCAACAGGTCGAGATCGCCCTCACTCATGCCGCTTTTCCTTTCCGCTCCGCCCGCAGCCACGCCGTCCGTTCCGGGCAGCAGGCTCTATCCGTCTGATAACGCGGGCATTCCGGTCCCGCCGGCCGGGCCTTGCTCTAGCGCGGCGGGGCAACCCGGTCCAGCGCGGCGAGCAGGGCGGCGCGGAACGGGGCGATGCCGCGATAGGCCGCCACAGTTTCAGGCAGCCCGCGCACAGCCTCGGCCAGCGCCGCCGCGGCGCCCGGCACCGCCATCACCTCGGCCAGCGCCGCCTGGCGGGTGCGGATGGTGAAGAGCACCGCGCCGGTCTCGGGCAGGCGGTTCAGGGTCTGGCGTTCGACCCGCAGATGCAGGCGCGCGGGCGCGGTGGCGGCGGTGACGGGCGGGCCGGAGGCAACGTGCGGCACCGGCTGGAACAGCTCCGATCCGTCATGGATCGTCCAGTTGAAGCGCTCGACCAGACGGTCTGGCGCCAGCGCGGCGATGAACCGCGCGACCGGCCGCTCCAGCCGCTCGGCATATAGCGGGACGGGGGCGTGGATCGCGGCAAGATCCCGCCCCAGCTTGTCCGCCAGCCGCCAGCGCGAGGGAAAGCACAGCACCGCCGCCGTCAGCACCGCCGCCGCCGGGTCAAGCAGGCAGAGATCCTCCTGCACCAGCCTTCCGGCGAGTTCGAGCGGGTCACAGTCCGGCGCCGCGAGGTTCCACCGCTCGCCGGTGAGGCGGTTTTCCAGCATCGCGCCCGAAGTGGCGAACCAGGGCGCGCGATCGGCGAGCAGATGATCGACGATCACCCGCAGCGCCTCTCGCCGCGCCGCCTCGCTGCCCGGCAGCGCGCCGAACACCTCGGTCCGGCGATGGTCGAGCAGAGCACGGCGCTCCGCCATCTGGGGCGGGTAGTCAGCGCCGAAAGCGGTCAGATCCGCAGGCGGGCGGGCGATCAGTCCCATCGCCGGCCGGTAGGGGCCGGGCGCGAAGGGCAGCCAGAGCGGCGAGGCCGGCAGTTCCGGCGGTGCGGCGTTCAGCAATCGTTACCGCGCAGGGTGAAGGATTTCACCATCCCGCCTTCGAGCGCGAACGTGACAGTGCATTGCCGCGTATAGGTATCGGGCTGGAAGAACGGGCCGTAATAGGGGCCATAGAAGCCCGGATAGGGCGGCACGAAGCCTGGCTGATAGGAATACGATCGCTCGACATAGGCGAAATAGGTCTTGCCATCGACGGTGATCTTGCGGTCCGGCACGCCGAGTGCGGCTACCAGTGCCGATTCCGGCCGGCCGACATAGCCCGACATCCGCTCGGCAAGGCTCGGCCCCACCGTGCAGCCCGCCAGAACCAGGGCCGCGACCGGCGCGGCCAGAACAAGTTTCCTACGCATTACACGCTCCTCGCAACCGGGCCGGCGGCCCGTCCGCCCTGTGTGTACAGTGGGTCCGTTTCCGCCTTATATCAGAGCCATAACACATCGGTGATACGAGGCGCGCCGGCGGCGATCATCGCCAGGCGGTCGAACCCAAGGGCAATCCCCGCGCACTCCGGCATCCGGCCCACCGCCGCCACGAAATCTTCATCGAGCGGCCAGTCCTCGCGGCCATAAAGCGCGTGCCGCCGCGCCCGGTCGACCTCGAACCGCGCCCGCTGCTCCGCCGGGTCGGTCAGCTCGGCAAAGGCGTTGGCAAGCTCCATGCCGCAAACATAAAGCTCGAACCGCTCGGCGAGGCGCGGGTCATCCGCCCGCCGCCGCGCGAGGGCGGCCAGCGGCGCCGGCCAGTCAGTCAGGAAGGTGGGATGCCGCCGCCCGAGATGCGGCTCGATCTTTCCCAGCATGAGGCGGAAGAACAGGTCTTCCCAGTCTTCGCCGTCGCGGCGCTCCACCCCGGCATCGGCGGCGAGGTGCTGAGCATCGCCGACGCTCGCCAGCACATCGAGGCCGCAATGGCGGTCGAACGCCTCGACGACGCTCAGCACCTCGATCCCGGCAAGGTCGGTCGTCACCCCCCGGCACGTCACCACCGGCGGCAGCACCGCGCGGAGGAACTGAACCGTCTCCTCGATCAGGGAGGAAAATTCCGCGCCGGGGCGATACCATTCCAGCATGGTGAATTCCGGTGAATGCGTGTCCGACCCTTCATGGTCGCGCCAGACCCGGGCGAGCTGGAACATCCGCCCCGCGCCGCCGGCGAGCAACTTCTTCATCGCGAATTCGGGGCTGGTATGCAGCCATTTCCGCGCCGCCGCCCCATCCGGCGCGTGCACAGTGGTCGGCAACGCGGCGAGATGCACCTCCTCGCCCGGCGCCGGCACCAGATACGGCGTCTCCACCTCGATATAGTCGCGCGCGGCGAAGAAGGCGCGCGTCGCCTGCGCGAGCAGCCCGCGCCGCCGCAGGAAGGGCAGCCGGGCGGCGAGGCGGTCGGGGTCCCATGCTTGTCTGGCCATGCGCCGCAGGATAGCACCGCCGCATGGCCACTCCCACGCTCCGCACCGCAGACCAGCTGATCGAGGCCGGGCTCGCCCCGCCCGCCGCCCGGGCCGCGCTGGAGGCCGTCGCGGCGCGCTACGCCACCGCGATCCCCGCGCCGCTCGCCGCCCTGATCGACGATTCGGCGGACCCGATCGGCCTTCAGTTCATCCCCGACTTGGCCGAGCTCGAAACCGCCCCGCACGAGCGCGCCGACCCGATCGGCGACGACGCGCTCTCCCCGGTACCTGGCATCGTCCACCGCTACCCCGACCGCGCGCTGCTCAAGCCCACCCTCGCCTGCCCGGTCTATTGCCGCTTCTGCTTCCGCCGCGAGCATGTCGGCCCGGAGGGCGGCGTACTGTCCGAAGCGGGGCTGGAGGCGGCGTTCCAGTGGCTCGAAGGTCACGATGCCGTGCGCGAGGTGATCCTGACCGGCGGCGACCCGCTCATCCTCTCGCCCCGCCGCCTCGCCGCGATCTTCGCCCGGCTGCGCGCGATCCCGCATATCCGCCGGCTGCGGCTGCATACCCGCGTGCCGGTGGCCGACCCGGCGCGGATCACGGCCGCCCTGCTCGCTTCACTCGATCTCGACCCGCCGCTCTTCCTCGTGCTGCACGCCAACCACGCGCGCGAATTCGGCGTCGAGGCCCGGGCCGCGCTGGCGGCGCTGCGCCGCGCCGGCATTCCGCTGCTCGGCCAGTCGGTGCTGCTGCGCGGCGTCAACGACGCGGCGGATTCGCTGCGCGCCTTGTTCGAGACCATGCTCGAATGCGGCGTGAAACCCTATTACCTGCACCAGCTCGACCCCGCCCCCGGCACCGCCCGCTTCCACGTGCCGATCGCCGAGGGGCGGGCGCTGATCGCCGCCCTGCGCGGCACGATTTCCGGCCACGCGCTGCCGACCTACATCCTCGATGCGCCCACCGGGAAGACCACGCTCGAACCCTCGCCGGTTTCCCTTTCCGCCGGGCTGTGATAGGCGCGCATCATGCCTGTACCGCTGATCGCCGTCCTGAACGGCCCGAACCTGAATATGCTGGGTCTGCGTGAGCCGGAAATCTACGGCATCCAGACCCTCGACGATCTGGAGACCATCTGCGCCGAGACGGCCGAGGAGCTGGGCCTCGCCATCGATTTCCGCCAGACCAACGGCGAGGGCGAGCTGATCACCTGGGTGCAGGAATGCCGTGGCCGCGCCGCCGGCATTATCGTCAACCCGGCGGGCTACTCGCACACCTCGATCGCGCTGATGGACGCGCTGCACGCGGTCGACCTTCCGGTCATCGAGGTGCATCTGTCGAACATCCACCAGCGCGAGGCGTTCCGCCATCATTCCTACGTATCGCAGGCCGCGCGCGGCGTGATCTGCGGCCTTGGTTTCACCGGCTACCGGCTGGCGCTTCAGGCGATCGCCGAGATTGTGGAGCAGGAAGCATGAGTCTCTCCTTCGACCCCGAGGTGCTGCGCGCCCTCGCCGCCCTTCTCAAGGATGGCGACCTGGCCGAGATCGAGCTTGAGGAAGGCGACCGGCGGCTGCGCCTCGCCCGCGCCAGCGCGCAGGCCGCGCAGTTCGTCGCCGCCCCGGCCTATCCGGCCCCACCCTATGCGATGCCGCAGGCGGCGCCGGCGGCGGTAGTAGCTGCCCCGGAGGCCGCCCCCGCCGCGAACCATCCGGGCGCGGTGAAGTCGCCGATGGTCGGCGTCGCCTATCTCTCGCCGGAGCCGGGAGCCTCACCGTTCATCAGCGTCGGCACCGCGGTCGAGGCTGGGCAGACGCTGCTGCTGATCGAGGCAATGAAGACCTTCAACCAGATCAAGGCGCCGCGCGCCGGCACCGTGAAATCCATCCTCGTCGCCTCCGGCCAGCCGGTCGAATACGACGAACCGCTCGTCATCGTCGAATAACCGGCCGGTGCCCGTGTTCTCGAAGATCATGATCGCCAACCGGGGTGAAATTGCGCTCCGGGTCCAGCGCGCTTGCCGCGAGATGGGCATCGCCACCGTCGCGGTGCATTCCACCGCCGATGCCGACGCGATGCATGTGCGCCTGGCCGATGAAAGCGTGTGCATCGGCCCCCCGCCCGCACGCGACTCCTATCTCAACATGCCCGCGCTGATCAGCGCGGCGCTGATCACCGGCGCCGAGGCGGTTCATCCCGGCTACGGCTTTCTCTCCGAGAACGCGGATTTCGCCGAGATGGTCGAAGCCCATGGCCTCGCCTTCATCGGCCCCTCGCCCACCCATATCCGCATGATGGGCGACAAGATCACCGCCAAGACGACGATGGCCGATCTCGGCGTGCCGCTTGTTCCCGGCTCGGACGGCGAGGTGCCGGACGTCGAGGCGGCGAAGCGCGTCGCCGCGGAGATCGGCTGCCCGGTTCTGATCAAGGCCGCAGCCGGCGGCGGCGGGCGCGGCATGAAGGTCGCCCGCACGCTCGACGAGGTCGAGGAAGCCTTCCGCACCGCCCGCGCCGAAGCCGGCGCCGCCTTCGGCAACAACGCCGTCTA
>JAJZFF010000338.1 GCA_021805485.1 Pseudomonadota bacterium | reverse complement strand
CTCCATGCCGATCTCCCGCCGCATGGGTATGGTGTTCCTGGCCGTCTTTTGCGCCCTTCTCGCGCTCGCGTTCGTTCCCGCACGCGACGGCATATTCGCGCTCTTCGGCGCCTTCTATCGTTGCGGCGCGCTCGTTTTTGGCGGCGGCCACGTGGTGCTGCCGCTGCTGCGCGATGCCGTCGTGGCGCCGGGCTGGGTTTCCGACAATGCGTTCCTGGCCGGCTATGGCGCGGCGCAGGCCGTCCCCGGCCCGCTCTTCACCTTCGCCGCCTATCTCGGCGCTCTCGCCAGCACCCCGCCCGGCGGCGATGGCGGCGCGGTGGTGGCGCTGCTCGGCATTTTCCTGCCGGGGATTCTCATCCTGATGGGCACCTTGCCTTTCTGGCATGAATTGCGCGGGCGAGCGGGCGCACGGGCGGCGATGGCGGGGGTCAACGCCGCCGTGGTCGGGCTGCTGGCGACGGCGCTCTACAATCCCGTCTTCACCAGCGCCGTGCATACCGGGCCGGACTTCGCCGTCGCGGCGGCGGGCTTCGTGCTGCTGGTCGTGTGGCGGGCGCCACCGCTGCTCGTCGTGCTGGCCGGCGCGGCCGCCGGCGTCGGCCTGGCGCTGGGGGCGTAGGCCGCGCGGGCATGGCCGGGCGCGGCTTGCGGCGCGACGATTCCTGGGCCAAATCGCGCCGATCGCAGGCTGCTGCAACCCATCCGAGGCGCAATCCATCATGGACATCACGCAGGCAAGAGCTGCCTCCGAACTTCTGGTGCGTCACTGGCGCAACGGCACGGTGGCCGATGCCCTGCCGGCGGCGCTGTGCCCGGCCGGGCGGGCGGAGGGCTATCTCGTTCAGCGGCAGCTCGAAACCGTCAGCGCCCAGCCTCTGACGGGCTGGAAGATCGCCGCCACCAGCGCCGCCGGCCAGGCGCATATCGGCGTGGATGGCCCCCTCGCCGGGCGGCTGCTGGCGGAAATGGTGCACGCCGATGGCGCCACGCTGCCGTTCGGCGGCAACCGGATGCGCGTCGCCGAGGCGGAATTCGCGTTCCGCATCGGGCGCGACCTGCCGCCGCGCGCCGCGCCCTACAGCGTGAGCGAGGTGCTCGACGCCGTCGCCACACTGCATCCGGCCATCGAGGTGCCGGATTCGCGGTTCGCCGATTTCTCCAGGGTCGGCGCGGCACAGCTGATCGCCGACAATGCGTGCGGACACCAGTTCGTGCTCGGTCCCGCGGCACCGGCGGCGTGGCGCGAGCTGGACCTCGCCGCGCACCGGGTCGTCGGCCGCGTCGGGACACGACTCGAGCGCGAGGGGTGCGGCGCGAACGTGCTCGGCGACCCGCGCCTCGCGCTCGCCTGGCTGGCGAACGAGCTGTCGCGCTACGGCATGACGCTCGCCGCCGGCCAGATCGTGACCACCGGAACCTGCCTCGTGCCGCTGGAGATCGGTCCGGGCGACGAGGTTTCGGCGGCGTTCGGCGCGCTCGGCCGGGTCGGGCTGCGGTTCGCGCGCGCCTGAGGCATCGCCCTCGCCGCCCCATCGCCCGCTTGTGCGTTGCCCCGGCCTCGCCGTAGTCTCCGGCCATCGCGTCGCAGGACAGATATGCTGGCGCGTCAACCCGGGGGAAACCATCCATGGCCATCGCGCTCCACCCTGCCGTCGATCACGGCATCAAGCCCGCCGCCGAGGGCTTTGCCGGCGGCTCGCTCGTCTGCAAATGCGCCAGCGACCCGGTCGAGGTCGTGATCAAGAGCCAGTCGGCGCACAACCACATGTGCGGCTGCACGCGCTGCTGGAAGCCGGCGGGCGCCGTGTTCTCGGTCGTCGCCGTGGTGCCGCGCGACAGTCTCAGCATCACGCGCAATGCCCACAAGCTCGCCATCGTCGATGCCGGCGCCACCATCCAGCGCCATGCCTGCAAGGGCTGCGGCGTGCACATGTACGGGCGCATCGAGAATACCGGGCATCCATTCTTCGGCCTCGATTTCGTCCACACCGAGCTGTCGCCGCAGCAGGGCTGGGCGGCGCCGGGCTTCGCCGCCTTCTGCTCCTCGGTCATCGAAGCCGGCTTCGATCCGGACCGCATGGGCGAGGTGCGCGGGCGCATCCGCGAACTCGGGCTGGAGCCCTATGACTGCCTGTCGCCGCCGCTGATGGACTATATCGCCACGAAACTCGCCGAGGCCTCGGGCAAGCTCCGGACCATGCACGTCGCCTGAACGAGCCTCCTCGTTCCTGAAATGCAAGCGCATTTCAGGAGCAGGACACGGGTCTGATCCCGCCACGCTCCGGCTGCCCGGAGCGTGGCGGCGCCTCAGCGCCGCAGCAGGATCGCCGGCTGCTCCCAGCCGATCGCCGGATGCGCCACCGGGTCGGGGAGCCGCTCGGGCCAGCTCCAGAGCTCGGCGCCGAACAGAGCGTGCATGGCGGCGAGATCGCAGTGGAATGGCGGGCCGCCCTCGGTCTCGGTCTGCATGAACAGCGCGAAGAGGCGCCCTCCCGGGCGGAGCCAGCGCGCCAGCCGCGCCGCGTAGTCCGGCCACAGCCCCGGCGGCAGCGCACAGAGGCAGGTCTGCTCGTAGATCAGGTCGAACGGCGTCGGCGGGTCCCAGGTGAAGAGGTCCGCGACGAACGCCTCGCCACCGGTGCCCTTCAGCCGTTCCTGCTGAACCGCAACGGCGCTGGGCGCGGCATCCACGACGGTGACGCTGAAGCCCGCCTCGGCGAGGCGCAGAGGCTCCTCGCTGCGGCCGGCGCCGGGCACCAGCACGCGGCCCGGCGGGGCGAGCGCGCCACTTTCGCGCCAGGCGAGGAAGCAAGGGTGCGGGCCCTGCCGCTCCCAGCCGGTGCGGCCCTCGCGGTAGCGGCCTTCCCAATCGATCGCCTGCGTAAGAGTCATCGCGCCGTCTCCGGGTTGGGTCAGCCGCCGGACGCGGATCCGGCCGAAGGGGATGCAGCCGGCGGGGGCGCGGAAGGCGGGGATGCGGGCTGCTGAGATGGGGCCGCGGGGGCACTCGCCGGCGGCAGGCTGACCGCGTCGGCGGCGGGCGCGGTCGCCGGAGCCGCCGGGGGCGGCGCAAGCGGCGTTGACGCGGCGGGCGCAGCGGGGGCGGAAGCCGCCGGCGTCGCCGCGCCAGAGGGCTTCGGTTCGGCCTTTTCGGCGGCCTTGTCCTCTGACTTCTGATCGAGATTAACCGTATAATCCGGCACTAATCGTGCCTGGTTTCCGCCGATCACGAGCACGTGCTGGCCAAGCGCCAGCGGCGTCGGGTCCTTCTGCGTCACCGAGACCAGGTCACCGTTGGTCTTGCGGACGATGTATTCGTAGGCGGACGTGTCGCTCACCGTATGCTCCACGCCGGCGCCGACGAGCCCACCGATGACCGAGCCGCCGACGGCCCCGAGTGCGGTGCCGAGCGCCCCGCCCGGCGTCTGCGACCCGGCCGCGCCGCCGACCGCGCCGCCGGCCGCGCCGCCGGCGAGCGCGCCGGTGGCCCCGCCGAGGCTGACATCGACCTTGCGCGCGCCGATGACAATGCCACGGTCGACCTTGTTCACCTGCTGCACTGCAGCGCCGGAATAAGTGTCGGGCGAGATGTCCGGCGCGCATCCGGCCAGGACGGCGACAAGACAGGCGCCGGGCATGAGGCGCCAGGAGTGGATCCGGGTCACGCGGCGGAAACCATGTTCTGTGGGACGGACCGGCCAGAGATAGGCGCTCGCCGGGCGCATGTCACCCCGCCGCGCGCGCAGCCCGGAAGGGCGTGACCCTGCGGCAACGCTGCGCTATGAGGCGCGGTCCGCGCCGAGACCCATGCGCGGCCTGAGGGGGACCAGTCCGCGTGAACACGCCAGCATCTTCGATCGGCGCCAATAGCCTGCGCTCCGGCCCCGACGTGCGCGGCCGCTTCGGCGCCTATGGCGGGCGCTTCGTCGCCGAGACCCTGATGCCGCTGGTGCTCGAGGTCGAGCAGGCCTACCGCGACGCCCGCGCCGACCCGGCCTTCCAGGCCGAGCTCGACGCCTATCTGGCCAATTACGTCGGCCGACCGAGCCCGCTCTGGTTCGCCCACCGCCTCACCGAGCGGCTCGGCGGCGCCAAAATCTATCTCAAGCGCGACGAGCTGAACCACACCGGCGCGCACAAGATCAATTCCTGCATGGGGCAGATCCTGCTGGCCCGGCGCATGGGCAAGACCCGGATCATCGCCGAGACCGGCGCCGGCCAGCACGGCGTGGCCACCGCCACGGTCTGCGCGCTGTTCGGCCTGCCCTGCACCGTCTACATGGGCGCGACCGACGTCGAGCGGCAGAAGCCCAACGTCTTCCGCATGAAGCTGCTCGGCGCCGAGGTGCGCGCCGTGCGCTCCGGCGCGGCGACGCTGAAGGACGCGATGAACGAGGCCATGCGCGACTGGGTCGCCAATGTCGAGGATACCTACTACCTCATCGGCACCGTCGCCGGCCCGCACCCCTATCCGATGATGGTGCGCGACTTCCAGTCCGTGATCGGCGAGGAGGCGAAGCTGCAGATGATGCAGGCCGAGGGCCGGCTGCCGGACGTCGCGGTGGCGGCGATCGGCGGCGGCTCCAACGCCATGGGCCTGTTCCATCCTTTCCTCGACGACGCCGCCGTGCGCCTGATCGGCGTCGAGGCCGCCGGGCACGGGCTGGAGACGCACGCCCACGCCGCCAGCCTCTCGCGCGGGCGGCCTGGCGTGCTGCACGGCAACATGACCTACCTGCTGCAGGACGAGGACGGGCAGATCGAGGAGGCGCACTCGATCAGCGCCGGGCTCGACTATCCCGGGGTCGGACCGGAACATGCCTGGCTGCACGATATCGGCCGGGTCGAATACGTCGCCGTCACCGACGACGAGGCGCTCGCGGCCTTCCAGCTCCTCACCCGCACCGAGGGCATCATCCCGGCGCTGGAGCCGGCGCACGCGCTCGCCCAGGTAGCGAAGCTGGCGCCGACCCTGCCGCGCGATTCGATCATCCTCGCCAATCTCTGCGGCCGCGGCGACAAGGACATCTTCACCGTCGCCGAGCATCTGGGGGTGAGCCTGTGAGCCGCATCGAGGCCCGCTTCGCCGCCCTCGCAACCGAGGGGCGCGGGGCGCTGATCCCCTTCGTCGAGGCGTTCGACCCCGACCGCGAGACCTCGATGGCACTGCTCGCCGGCATGCCTTCGGCCGGGGCCGACCTGATCGAGATCGGCGTGCCCTTCACCGACCCGATGGCCGATGGCCCGACCATCCAGGCCGCCGGCAAGCGCGCGCTCGCCGCCGGGGCCAAGCTGCCGCGCATTCTCGACATGGTGCGCGAATTCCGCCGCGCCGACGCGGCGACGCCGATCATCCTGATGGGCTATCTCAACCCCATCCTCGCCTACGGCCCGCCGCGCTTCTGCGCCGATGCCGCCGCCGCCGGCGTCGACGGGCTCATCATCGTCGATCTGCCGTCCGAGGAGGCCGACCTGATCGCCGCCGACGCCGCGCGCCACGGGCTCGACATCATCCGCCTCGTCGCGCCGACCACCGACGATGCCCGCCTGCCCAAGGTGCTCGCGGGCAGCTCCGGGTTCATCTATTACGTGTCCATCACCGGCATCACCGGCACACGCACCGCGAGCGGGGCGCAGCTGGAGGCAGCGGTGCCGCGCATCCGCCGCGTCAGCTCGCTGCCCATCGCCGTCGGCTTCGGCGTGCGCTCGCCCGAGCAGGCGGCGACGGCGAGCCGGGTGGCGGATGGCGCGGTGGTCGCCTCGGCGCTGATCGACACGCTCGCCGCCGATCTCGACGCCGAGGGGCGGGCGCGGCCCGGCACCGTCGGCAAGGTGCTCGACCAGGTCCGCGCGCTCGCCGCCGCGGTCCGCGCGGGCTGAGGGAACGCCGATGAACTGGCTCACCGAATTCGTCCGCCCCAAGATCCGCACCCTGCTCGGCCGGCGCGACGTGCCGGATAATCTCTGGGTGCAGTGCGCGGCCTGCGAGCAGATGATCTTCCAGCGCGAGCTGGAGAAGGCGCTGAAGGTCTGCCCCCACTGTGCCCACCACATGCGCGCCGGCGCCGCCGAGCGCCTGGCCTGGACGCTCGACGAGGGCTACGCGCCGATCGAACTGCCCAAGGCGCCGGCGGACCCGCTGCGCTTCCGCGACACCAAGCGTTACGCCGACCGGCTGCGCGAGGCGCGCGAGAAGACCAGGCACGACGACGCCATCCTGGTCGCGCCGGGCACCATCGAGGGCCAGAAGGCCGTGGTCGCGGCGATGGATTTCGAGTTCATGGGCGGCTCCATGGGCGCCGCCGTCGGCGAGGGCCTGCTCGCCGCCGCCCGCCTCGCGGTGCTGCAGGACGCGCCGCTCATCGTCTTCACCGCCTCGGGCGGGGCGCGGATGCAGGAGGGCGCGATCAGCCTGATGCAGATGCCGCGCACGGTGATCGCGACGCGGCTGGTGAAGGAAGCCGGCCTGCCGCTGATCATCGTCCTCACCGACCCGACGACCGGCGGGGTGACGGCGAGCTTCGCCATGCTCGGCGACATCCAGATCGGCGAGCCCGGCGCGCTGATCGGCTTCGCCGGGGCGCGGGTGATCGAGCAGACGGTGCGCGAGAAGCTGCCCGAGGGCTTCCAGCGCGCGGAATATCTCCACGAGCACGGCATCCTCGATCTCGTCGTGCCGCGCGCCGAGCTCAAGGCGACGCTGGCGCGGCTGATCGGGCTGTTGCGGGTGCGCCGGATCGACACGGCTCCGGTGGACGCCACCGCGTGAGCGGCCGGGTCGAGGCGATCGTCGCGCGGCTGCACGCGCTGCATCCGCGCCTGATCGACCTCAGCCTGCACCGGCTCGAAGCGCTGCTGGCCCGCCTCGGCCATCCCGAGCGCCGGCTGCCGCCGGTGATCCACGTCGCCGGCACCAACGGCAAGGGCAGCGTCTGCGCCGTCCTGCGCGCCATCGCCGAAGCGGCGGGGCAGCGGGTGCACGTCTATACCTCGCCGCACCTCGTCCGCTTCAACGAGCGTTTCCGCCTGGCCGGGGCCCTGGTGGACGACGCCGCGCTGGAGGCGACGCTGGCCGAGGCGGAGGCGGTGAATGCCGGCGCCCCGATCACCGTGTTCGAGATGATCACCGCCGCGGGCTTCATGCTGTTCGCGCGCGTGCCGGCCGATCTGCTGGTCCTGGAGGTCGGGCTCGGCGGCCGCTTCGACGCGACCAACGTCGTCCCGACCAAGGCGGCCGCGGCCATCACCTCGATCTCGCTCGACCATCGTGAGTTCCTCGGCGAAACGCTGGCCGCGATCGGCTTCGAGAAGGCGGGCATCATCGCCCCGGGGGCACCGGCCGTGACCGGGGCGCAGGCGCCGGAGGTGCTCGCGGTGCTGGATGCGGCCGCGGCCGCGGCGGGCACGGCTCTCGCCGCGCGCGGCCGCGAGTGGGAGGTGACGCCAGCCGTGGACGGGTTCGGGTACCGCGACGCTGCCGGCACGCTTTCGCTGCCGCCCCCAGGGCTGC
>JAJZFF010000025.1 GCA_021805485.1 Pseudomonadota bacterium | reverse complement strand
GCGGCCAGCGCCGGATCGCGCGCGCACGCGGCCTCGAACTCCCGCCGCTCCGCGCCGCGCAGCAGGCCCAGCACGTAAAGCCCCGCCCGGTCCGGCCCGTCGTCCGCCATCGACCCGCTCATCGCTCCAGACACCTTTTCAGCGCGCCGAGGGCCCGGGAAATCCAGCTCTTCACCGTGCCGAGCGGCGTTTCCGTACGTTCGGCGATCTCGCTATGCGAGTACCCCTCGATGAAGGACAGCACGACCGCGCGCCGCCAGTGGTCCGGCAGTTCATCGAGGCAGCCGGCCAGCGCCCGCCCATCCTCGACCGCCACCGGCATCTCCGCCGCGATATCCGGGATTTCGGCGCCGCTCGCCGGCTGCCGCCGCTCGCTGTCGATCCGGTCAAGGGCGCGGTAGCGCACGATCCCGATCATCCAGGCCCGTGCCGACCCACGCGCAGGATCAAACCGCATCGCATTCCGCCAGACCTGCAGAAACGCTTCCTGCAATACCTCCTCGGCCTGCTGCCGGTCGCGCAACAGCCGCAGCGCCACCCCCATCAGCAACGGCGAGATGTGCCGGTAAAGCTCGCGCAGGGCGGACGAATCCTGCACCTGGCAGGCCAGGACCAGCCGGCCCAGTTCCGCATCCGCCACACCCGCCCAGCCGGGCGAGGCCGTCACCGTTTCGTGTCCTGCACCATCGAACATTGCATATGGCATTACCGCCGCCGAGACAATCTGGATGCAGCCGCTTCACCCATCGCGCCGCTATCGCCCGCATATCACAACTTTTGCGTGCATTGTTGTCGCAGTGATGATAACGTGGCGCGCAATCGGAAAGGAGATCACGATACCGTCCCGGCCCCGCCGCTACTGGCTCGAAACGCTCTGCGGCACACTCGCCCTGGCCGCCGCGTGGGATCAGCGAACCCCCCGCAAGAAAGCCACGCGGGAAGCCGCCGGCTATGTTCCCCGTCCCTTCCGCAACGGGGCGAGCTGCGCGATCTGCGCCAATCACCTCGCCGCCGGCACGGCCTGCCGGCGCGTGCGCGGCACGGTGGCGCCGGGCGGCTTCTGCAATTTCTTCACCCCGCGCCGCGCCACGACCTAGCGCCCCCGCAGCCGGGCGCGGATTGGGGTGGACCGCGCCGCCCAGATGGTTCACAAGGCACCGGATGGAGACCCGCATCGAGCGTCTGTGCGTGGCAAACGGGCTCAGGATGACCGGCCCGCGGCGTGTTATTGCACGCGTGCTTTCCGAGGTGAACGGCCACCCCGACGTTGACGAACTGCACCGCCTCGCCCACCGCATCGACCCGCGGATCTCGCTTGCCACCGTCTACCGCACGGTGCGACTTTTCGAGCAGCATGGCATCCTCGAGCGCCGCAGCCTCGGCAGCCGCCGTGCCCGCTACGAGATGTCGGGCGAGCACGACCATTTTCACCTGGTCGACCAGGACAGCGGCCAGGTGATCGAATTCGACGAGCCGGAGACGGAACTTCTCATGCGCAAGGTGGCCGCCCGCCACGGGTTCGAACTCGTTTCCCTCAAGATCGAGCTGTTCGGCCGCCGCCTCGGCGCCGTGGCGCGCGCGCCGGAAACCGCCGATGGAGCCACCAGCCGATGACGGTGGAACGCCCGATGGACAGCCTGCTCGCCTTTCCGGAAATCCGGGTCGGCAATCTCGGCGTCCGCCTCGCCACGACCGCGGCCGAGCTCGACGCTGCCCAGGCCCTGCGCTTCCGTATTTTCTATGACGAGCTCGGCGCCCACCCCGATGCCGAGACCCTCGCCTCCGGCCGCGACCAGGACGCCTTCGATGCGGTCGCCGATCATCTCCTCGTGATCGACCACGACATCGCCGACGATGCCCGCGGCGTCGTCGGCACCTACCGCCTGATCCGGCAGGATGCGCTCGCCCCTGGCCAGCGGTTCTATTCGGCCGACGAATACGACATCGCCCCGCTCGAACGCTTCTCCAGCCGCCTGCTCGAACTCGGCCGCTCCTGCGTCGACCAGGCGCACCGCTCCCGCGCCGTCATGCAGCTGCTCTGGCGCGGCATCGCCGCCTATGTGTTCCAGCACGGGATCGAGCTGATGTTCGGCTGCGCCAGCCTGCACGGCACCGATCTCGACGATCTGGCACCGGCACTGTCCTACCTGCACGCCCACCACCTCGCCCCGCCGCACATCCGCCCGCGGGCGCTGGAGGCGCGCTATGTCGAGATGAACCGCCTCGGCGCCGACGATTACGATCCCCGCCGGGTCCTCGCCGAACTGCCGCCGCTGATCAAGGGCTATCTCCGCCTCGGCGGCTTCGTCGGCGATGGCGCGGTGATCGACTGGCAGTTCAACACGACGGACATAGCCGTGGTGGTGCAGACGGATCTTGTGACCGAAAAATATTACCGTCATTACGAACGACAGTCCCGCTGACCAGCCCCGGCGCCTTTGCCGGCGCCGCACGCATTCCGACTGCAAGGTGAATTCGACGACATGGCCGAAGACGACGATCCGCCGATCCCCGAAAGCCTCCTGCCCTACGATGAATGGACCGAGGACGCGCTTCGCCTCGTCGTGCTGCGCGCGCTCGACCATGCGTCGCGCGAGGGCATGCCGGGCGAGCATCATTTCTACATCACCTTCGCCACCGCCCATCCCGGCGTGATCATGCCCGACCGGCTGCGCGCCCAGTATCCGGACGAGATGACCATCGTCCTGCAGCACCAGTACCGCGACCTGTCGGTGGATGCCGAGGCGCACCGCTTCTCGGTCCGCCTCTCCTTCGGCGGCGTGCCGACGACGCTCGACATCCCGCTCGACGCCATCACCGCCTTCGCCGACCCGGCGGTGCGCTTCGGCCTGCAATTCGCCGTGCGCGAGACCGAGCCCCCCGAAGAAGCCCCCGCGCCCGAACCCACGCCGGCCGCGCAGCCGCCAGACCAGGGTCCCGCCGAGGTCGTCAGCCTCGACGCCTTCCGCCGCCGCCCGCCCGCCAAAGACTGAGCCTGGAGAGCCGCCATGAACGCGATCACCAAGAAGACGCCCGATTTCGCCTTCAGTACCATGTTCCCCCTGGGCCATGACGAAACGCCCTGGCGCAAGCTCGATCTCGGCGGCGTCTCCACCATCGAGGCGGCCGGCAGGACCATCCTGCAAATCACCCCCGAAACCCTCTCCGCCCTCGCTTTCCAGGCGTTCCACGACGTCTCGCACCTGCTGCGCCCCGGCCATCTGCGCCAGCTCCGCGCGATCCTCGACGATCCCGAGGCCTCGGAGAACGACCGCTACGTGGCGATGGAATTCCTCAAGAACGCCAACATCGCCGCCGGCGGCATCCTGCCGATGTGCCAGGACACCGGCACCGCCATCGTGTTCGGCAAGAAGGGCCAGCGCGTGTGGGTCGAGGGCAACGAGGAGGAAGCCTTCTCCCACGGCGTGTACCGCACCTATACCGAGACCAACCTGCGTTACTCGCAGATGGCGCCGCTCTCGATGTACGAGGAGCAGAATACCGGCACCAACCTGCCGGTCCAGTGCGACATCATGGCCGCCCCCGACGAGGCCCATGCCGAGGAATTCGAGCTGATGTTCGTCGCCAAGGGCGGCGGCTCGGCCAACAAGAGCTTCCTGTATCAGGAAACGCGGGCGATCCTGAACCCAAAGAAACTTCTTGAATTCATTGAAACAAAAATAAAAACACTCGGAACCGCAGCCTGCCCGCCCTACCACCTCGCCATCGTCATCGGCGGCACCTCGGCCGAAACCACGATGAAGACGGTCAAGCTCGCCTCCACCCGCTGGCTCGACTCCCTGCCGACCCAAGGCTCGCCCACCGGCCACGCCTTCCGCGACATCGAGCTTGAGCGGCAGATCCTGGAAATGACCCGCCAGCTCGGCATCGGCGCGCAGTTCGGGGGCAAATATTTCTGCCACGATGTCCGCGTGGTGCGCCTGCCCCGCCACGGCGCCTCGCTGCCAGTCGGCATCGGCGTCTCCTGCTCGGCGGACCGGCAGATCCGCGCGAAGATCACAAAGGAAGGCGTCTTCCTCGAACAGCTCGAAACCGATCCGGCGAAATACCTCCCCGAGGTCACCGACACCCATCTCGGCGGCGACGTGGTGCAGATCGACCTCAACCGCCCGATGGCGGACATCCTCGCCGAACTCTCGAAACATCCGGTCAAGACGCGCGTCGCCCTCACCGGCCCGATCGTGGTGGCGCGCGACATCGCCCACGCCAAGCTGAAGGAAAGGCTCGACCGCGGCGAGGGCCTGCCCGACTACATCAAGAACCACCCGGTCTATTACGCGGGCCCGGCGAAAACGCCCGAGGGCATGGCCACCGGCAGTTTCGGCCCGACCACCGCCGGGCGGATGGATAGCTATGTCGAACAGTTCCAGGCCGCCGGCGGCTCGCTGGTGATGCTTGCCAAGGGGAACCGATCGCGCGCCGTGCGCGACGCATGCAAGGCGCATGGCGGCTTCTATCTCGGCTCCATCGGCGGCCCCGCCGCGGTGCTCGCCCGCGACAACATCCGCAAGGTCGAGGTGCTGGAATACCCCGAACTCGGCATGGAAGCGGTCTGGCGCATCGAGGTCGAGAACTTCCCCGCCTTCATCGTGGTCGACGACAAGGGCAACGACTTCTTCGCCGACCTCGCCTGAGCCCGCCATGAAGTTCACCGTCGACCGGATCGACCATGTCGTTCTGACCTGCTCGGACGTCGATACGACGGCCGACTGGTACGAGCGCGTCCTCGGCATGGAGCGCGAGGAATTCGGCGCCGAGCGCCGGATCGCCCTGCGCTTCGGCGCGCAGAAGCTGAACCTCCACCAGGCCGGGCGCGATGCTGGCCCACAGGCGGCGAAACCCGCCCCCAGCGCGCTCGACATCTGCTTCGTCACCGCCCTCGGCACCGACTTCGTGGTGAACCACCTCCAGGCCCAGGGAGTGACCATCGTCGAGGGCCCGGCACCGAAAATCGGCGCGCTCGGCGCCATGCGCTCGGTCTACTGCCGCGATCCGGACGGCAACCTGGTCGAGATTTCCAGCTACCTCGAAGAATGAACCTCGCCGATTTCGACTATCACCTGCCGCCCGAGCGCATCGCGGCCGAGCCGGCACGGCCGCGCCACGCCGCGCGCCTGCTGCACGTCCGGCCGGACGGACTCGATGACCGCACCATCCTCGACCTGTCCGCCCTGCTCGCCCCCGGCGACCTGCTGGTGGCGAACGACACCCGCGTCATCCCCGCCCAGCTCACCGGACGACGCGGCGACGCGCGGATCGGCATCACCCTCGACCGTCCGCTGGCCGACGGCACCTGGCGCGTCCTGCTGCGCAACGCCCGCCGCGCCCGCCCCGGCGAGATCATCGCGATCGACGGCGCCGGCGGCATCGCCGCCGCGGTGATCGACCGCGCGCCCGACGGCTCGGCGACCCTGCGCTTCGACTGCGACGCCGAGACCTTCCGCGCCATGCTCGACCGGGCGGCGAGCCTCGCTTTGCCGCCCTACATCCCCCGCCCCGCGGGAATCTCCGAGCAGGACCGGCAGGACTACCAAACCATGTTCGCCGCCGAGGAGGGCGCCGTCGCCGCCCCCACCGCCGGGCTGCATTTCACCGAAACCGTCCTCGCCGCCCTCGCCGAACGCGGCGTCGGCCTCGCCACGGTCACGCTGCATGTCGGCGCCGGCACCTTCCTGCCGGTGCGCGAGGACCAGCTCGAACGCCACAAGCTCCACGCCGAGCGCGGCCTGATCGGCCCCGAGACCGCCGCGCTGGTCAACGCCACCCGCGCGCGGGGCGGGCGCATCGTCGCCGTCGGCACCACCAGCCTGCGCGTGCTGGAGACCGCCGCCGCCGAAGACGGCACCCTCGCCCCCTGGCACGGCGAGACCGAGCTCTTCATCACCCCCGGCTATCGCTTCAAGCTGGTGGACCGGCTGATGACCAATTTCCACCTGCCGAAATCCACCCTGCTGATGCTGGTCGCCGCCTTCGCCGGGCTGGATCGCATGCGCGCCGCCTATGCCCACGCCATCGCACAGGGCTACCGGTTCTACTCCTATGGCGACGCCTCACTGCTGGAGCGCGCATGACCGGCTTCACCTTCCACAATCTCGGGCAGGACGGCGCCGCCCGCCGCGGCCGCCTCGTCACCGCCCACGGCACCGCCGAAACCCCTTCCTTCATGGCAGTTGGCACTGCCGGCACGGTGAAGGCGATGACGGCGGACGCCGTCCGCGCCACCGGCACCGAGATCATCCTCGGCAACACCTATCACCTGATGCTCCGCCCCGGCGCCGATCGGGTTAGGTCCCTTGGCGGGCTGCACAGGATGATGGACTGGCCCGGCATCATCCTCACCGATTCCGGCGGCTTCCAGGTCATGTCGCTGGCGAAGCTGCGCAAGATCGACGAGGTCGGCGTCACCTTCCGCTCGCATCTCGACGGCTCGGCCCACCACCTCACCCCCGAGTCCTCGACCGCGATCCAGAACGCGCTCGACGCCACCATCACCATGGCCTTCGACGAGTGCACGCCCTTCCCCGCCACGCATGAGGAGGCCGCCGCCTCGATGCGCCTGTCGATGCGTTGGGCGGAACGCTCCCGCGCAGCCTTCGAACCGCGCTCCGGCTATGGCCAGTTCGGCATCGTCCAGGGCAGCGTCTTCGCCGATCTCCGCGCCGAATCCGCCGCCGCCCTCACCGGCCTCGGCTTCGAGGGCTACGCAATCGGCGGTCTCGCGGTCGGCGAGGGCCAGCTGGCGATGTTCGACACGCTGGATGTCACCACCCCCCTGCTGCCCACCGACCGCCCGCGCTACCTCATGGGCGTCGGTACGCCGGACGACCTGCTCGGCAGCATCGCCCGCGGCGTCGACATGTTCGATTGCGTGATGCCCACCCGCGCCGGCCGCACCGGCCGCGCCTTCACCTCGCGCGGCATCCTCAACCTGCGCAACGCCCGTTTCGCCGCGGAGGACCGCCCGCTCGACCCGGCCTGCCCCTGCCTCGCCTGCGCACGCCACAGCCGCGCCTATCTGCACCATCTTTTCCGCTGCGAGGAAATGCTCGGCCCGATGCTGCTGACCACCCACAATCTGAGCTATTACCAGACGGTGATGCGCGGCGCGCGCGAGGCGATCGAGGCCGGACGCTTCGCCGCCTACACCGCCGCCACCCGCGACGCATGGAGCCAGGGCGATGACCGACACCCGCTATGACGCGCTGCAACAGCTCGGCCGCGAGAGCCGCATGCCGGCTTCGCCCGAGGCCGCCGTGCTCGAACGCGTCGCCGCCCCGTCCCAGGGGAAGAACTACGTGGTGCGTTTCACCTGCCCCGAATTCACCTCCCTCTGCCCGATCACCGGCCAGCCCGATTTCGCCCATATCGTGATCGACTACATCCCCGAATCGTGGATCGTGGAGAGCAAGTCGCTCAAGCTCTATCTCGGCAGCTTCCGCAACCACGGCGCCTTTCACGAGGCCTGCACGCTGATGATCGCCGAGCGCCTGGTCGACCTGCTCGCCCCGCGCTGGC
>JAJZFF010000598.1 GCA_021805485.1 Pseudomonadota bacterium | reverse complement strand
GGCGAAGCGCGACCGGCTTTCGGAAGGATTGCGGCGGATCGGCTTCGGCGTGCTGCCGAGCCACGGCTCCTATTTCGTCACGGCCGATTTCGCGCCGCTCGGCTTCAACGGCGACGATGCCGATTTCTGCCGGCACATCACCGAACACGCGAAGGTGGCTGCCATTCCGGTTTCCGCGTTCTATCCGGGCGAGGCGCCACGGCATTACGCGCGGTTCGCCTTCTGCAAGCGCGAGGCGGTGCTGGATGAGGCCGTGGAACGGCTCGCGGCCCATTTTGCGGCACGACGGGCGGCCGAATAGCGCGCTTGCCTGCGCTCGGCACCTGGCGCACGATAGGGTGATGCAGGACGATACGCTTCGCCTCTCCGTCATCCAGATGACGCCGGGCGCCGAAAAGGGCGCCAATATCGCCCAGGCGCGAGGGCTGATCGACGCGGCCGTTGCCGCCGACCGGCCTGACCTCGTGTCGTTGCCGGAGGTCTGGAGTTGCCTTGGTGGCGACCGGGCGGCCAAGACAGAGGCCGCCGAGGTGCTTCCCGCGGCGGGATCGGGCGAGACGGGCGGCGACGCGTATGAATTCCTGCGCGAGACCGCCAGGCGTCACCGCATTCATGTCCATGGCGGTTCGATTGGCGAGCAGGGTGGCGACCGGCTTTACAACACGACCCTTGTATTCGACCCGGACGGGCGGGAAATCACGCGTTACCGCAAGATTCACCTGTTCGACATCACGACGCCGGACGGGCAGGGCTATCGCGAGAGCGCGACCTATGGCGCTGGTGATGCGGTGGTCACATGCCGCATCGGCGGGCTCACCGTCGGCCTGTCGATCTGTTACGATATGCGCTTTCCTGAACTTTATCTCGCCCTGCGCCGTGCTGGGGCGGATCTGATCATGGTGCCGGCGGCTTTCACCTTGCAGACCGGCAAGGATCACTGGGACGTTCTGCTCCGTGCCCGCGCCATCGAGACCCAGTGCTGGATCGCGGCGGCGGCCTGCGTCGGCCCCCATCGCGACGGCCGCGGCGAGACACGGTTCACCTATGGCAATTCGCTGATCGCCGATCCTTGGGGCAGCATCGTCGCCCGCGTTTCCGACGGACCCGGTTTCGCCACCGCGCGGATCGATCCCGCCCGGGGTGCGAAAGTGCGGCGCGACATGCCGGTTCTCGAACACCGCAAGCTCGCTTGACCCGTATTCATTTCACCGCAGCCTCGACCGAACAGGCCCAGGACGCGCGGGAGCGGCTGGTCGCGTTATACGGCGATTCCGGCCCTGAGGCGGCCGAAGTGGTCGTGGCGCTTGGCGGGGACGGGCTGATGCTCGAGACCATTCACCGGATGATCGACCGCGAACTGCCGGTCTATGGCATGAATTGCGGCTCGGTCGGCTTCCTGATGAACGATTTCGCCGAGGCCGACCTGCCGGCGCGCATTGCGCGCGCGCAGAGCAACGACATCCATCCGTTGCGGATGCATGCCGTGACCTCGACCGGCGCCGTCGAGGAAGCGCTCGCCTTCAACGAGGTGAGCCTGCTGCGCCAGTTGCGCCAGGCGGCGAAGATCCGGATCTCGATCGATGGCAGGGTGCGCCTCGCGGAACTGATCTGCGATGGCGTGCTGGTCTCTACCCCGGCGGGTTCGACCGCCTATAATCTTTCCGCCCACGGGCCGATCGTGCCGCTCACCGCCAATCTGCTGCCGCTCACACCGATTTCGGCCTTCCGGCCGCGCCGGTGGCGAGGGGCGCTGCTGCCGTCGAACAGCGAGATCCTGTTCGAGATTCTCGAATCGGAAAAGCGGCCGGTGGCTGCCGTGGCCGACTTCACCGAGGTGCGGCGGGTCATATCAGTGGCGGCGAGCGAGGATCGCTCTGTCTGCGCAAGGATCCTCTCCGATCCGGATCGGGCCCTGTCGGAACGGATCATCCGCGAACAATTCACCGTCTGATCGTCGGGTCCCGGGCCGAGGGAACCAGCGTGCCGAGTTCACGCGAATTGGGGCACCCCTCGCGTAGCATTCGCCATGATCGGTGTCGGCTATGGCGAAATCAAGGCAGTAATCGGACAATGGTGTCAAATTGATAGGCTTTATCGTAATCAAATTTTAAGTAGAACTAAAAAGCGGTCAGTCATACCTCATCTCGGCAGGCAAATTATTGTTGTATTGTCGAAAGGAGAATTCCATGCCGCTTTACGGAAAGAGGATTTTGTTCATGCGTAATCCAGGCTGCCGGCTTGTGGCCATTGCAGGTCTTGCCGCCGCAGGGGTAACGCTGGCCGGCTGCGGCGGCCCACCTCCGGTTCGGTCCACGACCACGACCACCGAACAGACCACGACAGCACCGCCATCGCCGATGGCGCCGCCCGGCGCGGCGACGACCACGACAATAAGGCGGTCCGTTACGACGACTCATGAATGACCGCGTCACGCGGCGGCACGGCCGTCGCGCCGGCGCTCAACGGCTGACGTTGATTCGTGCCCGCTGCATGGCGGCCTGGATGTGTTCGGACTTCGCGGCGGTGTAGCCGTTCCGGTCGTCGCGGAAGCGGATCGCAAGATCGCGCTTCAGAGTTTCGTAGGCGACGCGCTCGGCGGCATCTGCGCGCAGCAGGTCACGGAAGACGAGGGTATCCCACATGGCGCCATCGAGGAGAGCCATGTGCAGGTGGTGTGTTCGCCGAACGGCGGCGGGCGGCAGACCCTTGATGAACATGATCCGGTCGGTGAAGGGATTGCCGGTCCAGATCGTGTAACCGTGGGGTGCGAGCAGGGGAGACGCGATGGTCCTCGCCTCTTCGACATCCCGAACGCCGGCGAGGATGTCGATGACTGGTTTCGCGGCGATACCGGGCACCGCGGTGCTGCCGATATGCTCCATGCGCACGATGAATCCGGGAGGCAGCACCCTTTTCAGCAGTCGGGCCTCGGTCTCGAACATGCCGGGCCAGGCCGGATCGTATTCGGCCATTTCGACATGATCCATGCGCCGAGGCCCGGCGGTGGTTCAGGCCAGGAGGTGCGCGATCGCCTCGCGTTCTTCCTTGAGTTCGTTCAGCGTGATGTCGAGCCTGGACTGTGCGAACGCGTCGATCGCGAGGTTCGGCACCCGGGTAACGACACCTCCCTGGGTGGTCACGGGCACGCCGAACATGATGCCTTCGGGGATGCCATAGCTGCCGTCGGAGGGAATCGCCATCGAGACCCAGCGGCCATCCGAACCGACCACCCAGTCGCGCACTTGGTCGATGGCGGCATTCGCGGCGGACGCGGCCGAGGACGCGCCGCGGGCTTCAATCACCGCGGCGCCGCGCTTGCCGACGGTGGGAATGAAGACGTCGCGGTTCCAGGCCTCGTCGTTGATGGCTTCGGCGAGCTTGCGGCCGCCGGCTTCAGCAAAGCGGTAGTCCGGATACATGGTTGGGGAATGGTTGCCCCATACGATCAGCTTGCCGACATCACCGACATTGACGCCCGCCTTGGCCGCGAGCATCGAGGCGGCGCGGTTGTGGTCGAGCCGGATCATCGCCGAGAAGCAGTCCGGCGAAAGGTCAGGCGCGGATTTCATCGCGATATAGGCATTGGTGTTGGCCGGATTGCCGACGACCAGCACGCGGGCGGAGCGCTTCGCAACCTCGTTGAGGGCTCGGCCCTGAACCGTGAAGATCTCGGCGTTGGCGCCGAGCAGGTCCTTGCGCTCCATGCCCTTGCCGCGCGGGCGGGCACCGACCAGGAAGCCGATGTCGATATCCTTGAAGGCGACCTTCGGATCATCGGTCGCGACCATGCCGGCGAGCAGGGGGAAGGCGCAGTCTTCCAGCTCCATCATGACGCCGCCGAGCGCGCCCTGCATCTGCGGCAGGTCGAGAAGGTGGAGGATCACCGGCTGATCGGGGCCGAGCAGCGCGCCGCTGGCGATGCGGAAGACGAGCGCGTAGGCGATCTGCCCTGCTGCGCCGGTGACAGCGATGCGGACGGGGGACTTGGCCATTGATTCACTCCTTGCTGTTGCGCCGCACTATCTCCCGCTGGTGCCCCTGGTCAAGCAGGCTTCCGGTCTGACCGTGCTGCATGGCAGGATGGGGCCATGCAGCGCCACGCCCGCAAGGCCGAAAAATCACTTCCGAAGCCGCCGGATGAGGCGGCATTGCGTGAAACTGCGCTGGCCCATCTTGCGCGGTTCGCGGCGACCGAGGCCGGTCTTGCCCGGGTGCTTTCCCGGCGGATCGACCGCTGGGCGAGGGCGGCGGGAGAGGCGGGACTCGCGCCGGAGATTATCGATTCCGCGTTGCGCGCGGCCCGTGAAGCGGTGCCTCGCGTGGTGGCGGCGATGCGCGGTGCGGGAGCGGTGGATGACGCGGCCTTCGCCGAGTCCCGCGCGCGACGGCTGATCCGGCAGGGCAAATCGCGGCGGGCGGCGCTTGCCCATCTTGCCGGCAAGGGAGTTGATGCCGCTCTGGCGGCACGCCTGCTGCCGGCTGATCCGGCGAGCGATCTCGCCGCCGCCTGTGCCTATCTGCGCCGCCGCCGTCTGCCGCCCTTTGGGCCGGGCGGCAGGGACCGTGCTCTTGCTTCCCTCGCGCGCGGCGGCTTCTCCCGCGACGTTGCCGAACGCGCGCTCGATCTTGAACAAGCCCACGCGGAAGCATTGGTTGAGGCGCTGCGCCGCGGCTGAAGATTACGCCGAGGGGCGCAATTCATCCGGTCGAATTATGAAAGAAATGTGAAAATCAGCATGGCTGATTTGGGCTGGCTGCGCCATATCGCACTGCAGCATGGGCGTGCACCAAGCCGCCTGCCTTCGTCGTTTGCCAGTATTCGGAGTTTGATCGTGCAGAAACTGATTGCCGTCGCATCCTTTGCGGTTGCGCTGCTGGCCGGCTTCGGGTCCGCGTTCGGCGGGGTTCGTCTGGCAAGGGCGTTGCCTGCGTTGCCGGGTCAGCCATCGCTGGCCCTGACCACGACCTATGGGCCGGTTGAGCCCGTTCTCATGCATTCGGCCCGGCGGCAGGGTGTGGTCGGCCACTGAATGCGACTATCCGTGCCCGATGGGCAGGCCGCGACCCATCAGTCGAAAATAGGTGCCTGAGGCACCCCGGCGAGACCGGATGTGGACTGCAGGAACGGTGTGTGCTCGAATTCCTCGCGCAGGAAATCGAGGATGGCGCGGGTGCGTGCCGGCACATAGCGGCGTGACGGCAGAATTGCATGGATTTTCACCTGCATCGGCACGAAGGCGTCGAGGACGGTAATGAGCCGGCCGGCGGCGACATCGTCGATCGTGGTCAGGCGCGGCAGCAGTGCGATTCCAAGACCGGCGCGCGCGGCGCGGCGCACCGCCTCGCTCGAGTCGACATGGAACCGTCCCTGCACATTCACGCTTTCCTCGACCCCATCGCGCGCGAAACGCCATTCCCGGTCAGCCCCCGGCCGGGTGTAGACGATGCATTCGTGCTTCAGCAGATCCCGCGGGGTTTCCGGTGCGCCGCGCGCGGCGACATAGGCGGGCGAGGCGACAAGAACCGAGGTTGCCGTGCCGAGAACCCGGGTGATCACGCTGGCTTGGGTCGCTTCGGCGATGGAGATCACCAGATCGAGTCCTTCCTCGATCAGGTCGAATGCCCCGTCGCGCATCTTCAGGTCGAGCGAGATTTCCGGGTGCCGGGCGAAGAATTCGGGCAGGCGGGCGGCGAGGTAGAGGCCAACGGCGGTGGGCACGCCGAGGCGGACCTGCCCGGTCGGGGTCTTGCGCGCGCTGCCCACACTGGCATTCGCCGCGTCCATGGCGTCCACGACCGCCTTCGCATGTTCGAGATAGGTCTGTCCGTCCTCGGTCAGTGACAGCCGGCGCGTTGTCCGCTGGATCAGCCGGACACCGAGTTGGTCCTCCAGAGCGGCGATCTGCCTGGAGATTACCGGTTGCGACGTGTTGAAGTCCCGGGCCACGGCCGAAAACGACCCCCGCTCGGCAACCCGGATGAAAGTGTTGATCAGGGAAAGCTGGTCCATCGCCGGGGCCTCTGCTCGAATCAGTACTATTTTTGTATGAGATAAAGTCCGGCGCAGGAATAACCACTTGCGACTGACATGAATATTTACATCACGTCATGGAAGCCCCTCGTTTTCCGCGTTTCGCCGCCCTGGCGCTCGATCGCCCAATCGATGCCGCCTTCGCATTACGCATGGAGCTCGCGGCCTGCTGGCTCTCTATGTGGCATCGCGCTCGATTCCGACACGCACCGCTGGGCCGCCTGGACGGTCCTGGCGGTCAGTAATCCCGTTGCTCGATAATGCCTTCGTCAACGGCCTGCCACATGGCCGGCACGGGCATGATCGCCAGCATGCAGGGCAAGATTTGAGATCAACCCCATGCCGGCAATGCGGCGATGAGTGTGCCTGATGCGGCGGAGACGGGTGGCCGCCTATTTTTGAGGAAACCGGGCTCAGAAGCATCCGCCGCGGGGTGCCGGTGCGCGTCGCACTATGGCCGGACCCGGCCAGGTTCCACACGGGTACTCGAGGCGATCGGTCCGGGAATCGCGGTCACGGATGCGCGGGGCACGGGGGCTGCCGCGCGCCGATCCAGTGTATTCGTGAGTGCGACTTTCGCTGCGCATTTCGGTCCATATCGCGTTGGACCGCATTCCGCCGGGCAGATTTCTTGCGGCGGATATGATTGCCTCGGTGAGAGTCGGGAAGAAGGACGGCGGGGCGAAAGAACCTGCCCGTCAGGCAATCGGAACAGGGCCGATTCCATTTGGCAACAACCGCTGCCCGGCGTTTGCAGGCCGGGCAGCGGCAAGCGGTTCAGCTCATGACCATCGTGCCGAGGTTGAAGTTCACCACGCTCTGCGGGCCGGCCGTGCCGTCATCCTTCATCGGATTGTTGGTGAAGGAGATCTGCGAGTAGTTCAGCGACAGCGATTCCATCGGCTTGCCGTCGGAACCCGCGGACATCGAGAGGCCGGAGAGGATGACATCCTTCATGCTGACCTTCATGAATTGCTGGGCGCCCGAGCCGCCCGTGCCGGTGCGGGTGAAGACGATATCGACTTCTTGCACGTTGCCGCTCAGCGCTTCCTTCAGCAGGTCGCCGCTCGCGACGTCGTATTCCTTGGTGATGGTGATTTCCGACAGGCTCGGCAGGCTTGCCTCGCGGCCCTGCTTGCTGCCCGACTGCATCGAGACGCCGCGGCCGACACCCCACTGGAAAGACCCCAGTTCGATGTAATTCTCGAAACCCTGGGTCGTGACGTCGCCGTTGATAGAGCCGTATTTCATGTAGATAGCCATTGGTCCTGCTCCTGGTGCTGGGTTGGTCGTTAAGCCTGATTGATGGTGTAGCGGAACATCCCGTCTTCGGATGTGCCCACCGTCACGCGGGAAATCATCTCGCCTTCGGCAAGCCTGGCCAGAACCTCGGCCGAGAGTTCGGGCAGCAGCGTGCGGGAGAGGATGTTTTCCACGTTGCGCGCGCCCGAGGCCGATTCCTTGCAGCGTGCGGCAATGGTTTCGACGAGCGCGGGCTCGTAGGTG
>JAJZFF010000497.1 GCA_021805485.1 Pseudomonadota bacterium | reverse complement strand
ACCATCCGCGAGGCCGACGCATTCGCGCGCAAGGCGAAGGACGCACTGGCCACGCTGCCGGACGATCCGCTGCGCGCCCTGATGATGGAGGCGGCGGATTATGCCGTCTCCCGCCATCGCTGAACCTGCTACCCGGAGAGACGCCACATGACCACGCCGCATCTGCGCGGACTCTGTGCCGAATGGGGCCGGATGAGCCGGGCGGAGCGTGACCGCGCCTATGACAATTCGGCGGCCGTTCCCGAAAGCCCGGCGCTGAACGAGGCACGGATCGCCGCCTCGCGTGAATTCCGCGCCCGCCATGCCGCCGGGCTCGATCTGCGGTACGGCCCGCGTGAGCGCAATCTCTGGGACATCTACGCCGCGGAAGATCCCAACGCCCCCTGCCTCGTGTTCATCCACGGTGGCTACTGGCAGCGAAACCGGCGCGAGGATTTCGCCTGCCTGGCCGAGGGGGTGCGCGCCCATGGCTGGTCCTGTGCCCTGCCAGGCTATACCCTGGCACCCGAGATCACGCTGGCGGACATTGTCGCCGAAATCCACCAGGCACTGGATTGGCTGGCGGGACATGGCGCCGCGCACGGCGTCGCTGGCCCGGTCGTGCTGTCGGGTTGGTCTGCCGGCGGGCATCTCGCGGCGATGGGGCTGCGCCATCCGCGGGTGACGGCGGGGTTTGCCATTTCCGGCGTGTTCGAACTCGGGCCGCTGCGCGACACCTACCTCAACGAGAAGCTGCGCCTGACCGACGAGGAAGCCGCGACGCTGTCGCCCCTGCGCCTGCCGGTCGTGAACAAGCCCCTCGCGATCGCCTACGGCACGCGTGAACTGGCGGCGCTGGTTACCGACAGCCGCGATCTGCACGCCCTGCGTGCCGCCAGTCATGCGCCGGGGCCGCTCCTGCCTGTGGCCGGCGCCGACCATTTCACCATCCTCGATCAGCTGCGCCGGCCGGATGGGGAACTGACGAGAGCCACGCTCGGCCTGTTGCCTCAGAGATAGGGCAGGAGCAAGCGCGCGGCCGCGTCGCGTAGCGGCGCGAATGGCCCTGTCTCGAGCCCCTGCCGTAACGGTGCCGCCGCCGCCACTTTCGAGTCGATCAACGCGTCGATCCTGGCGCAGACGACCGGATCGTAGCATTCGAGATCGAACTCAAAATTGAGCCGCAGGCTCCGCGTGTCCCAGTTCGAGCTGCCGATCAGGCACCAGGCGCCGTCCACCGTCACCAGCTTGGCGTGGTTGAATGGCGCTGCGCCGAGCCGCACATGCGGGCGGATGGCGCGGAAGAAGCGCAGATGCGCGCGCATCGCCCAGTCCATCAACCGGTGATCGCTCCGCTCCGGGATCACGATCTGCAACTCGACCCCGCGGAGCGCGGCCTGGGCAAGGGCGAACTCCAGCTGCGGATCAGGCAGGAAATAGGGGGTGACGATCCTGATCCGCCGTTCCGCAAGGGTGATCGCAGCACCGAGAATCGTCTCGAGGTTGAACAGGTCGCCATCCGGTCCGGAGCGGATGCCGCGCGCGGGCGTCACGCCGGCCTCGCCGATCTGCGGCCACCAGGCCGGACCTTCGAGCGTCTCGCCGGTTGTGAACAGCCAGTCCTGGGCGAAGCTGGCCATCAGTTGCCGTGTGGCCGGCCCTTCCACGCGAAGGTGAACATCGTCCACCCGGTCGGACGGATCGTCGGGGGCGAGATTCTCGGCGCCGATGTTCAGCCCGCCGGTGAAGCCGGCGCCGCCGTCGATCACCAGCAGCTTCTTGTGGTTGCGCAGGTTCAGCAGCGGCATCCGCCATGGCGCCCAGCTGTGCAGGAACTTCGCGCAGGGCACACCGGCTCGTCGCAGCGCGCGAAAGGCGGGCGCGCGCAGATAGCCGCCGCCAACGCCATCGATCAGCACACGAACCTCGACCCCCCGCTCATGCGCCGCGGCAAGGGCGGCGACGAAGGTCCGGCCGACGCGGTCATCGCGGAAAATGTAGGATGCGAGTGCGATGCTGTGTCGTGCCGCGCGGATCGCCTCCAGCATCGCCGGATAGGCCTTGGATCCGCCGTGGTGGATGGCAACGGCGTTGCCCGATTGCAGGGGAACGCCGGTGACCCGCTGGCCGACCCGGGCGAGCGCCTGTATGGCGGGTTGCGCGTCGGGCGGTGTCGCTTCGCCGAAACTGACATCGAGCGAGTCGGTGCGGACGGAGAGGCGGCTCGCGCGCCGGTTGATCCGGTTGATGCCGAAGGCAAGGTAAAGCGGGCCGCCAATCACTGCCGACAGCCAGGCGATCGCGATCCAGCCGAGGGCCGCCCGTACATCCGCCTTGCGCAGCAGCGCGTGCCGCGTCACCGCCAAGGCGACTCCGCAATGAATCAGCAGGAGCAGGAAAATCAGCGGCCGCATCCGCGCCGTTCGTCATTGGCTGCCATGCCGCCATGCATACACAAGATGGGCGGGGAGGCTACCATATCATTCGCATTGTCCTGCCGTCAGCTGGCCTGACGGCGTGCTCAAAGGGAGGTTTGCCGATGCGCCTGATCAGCTGGAACCTGCTCCGCCGCGTGGGCGCCGAGGCCCGCGAGGTCGCGGCGCTGATCGAGGATTACCGGCCCGACCTGATGCTGATGCAGGAAGCGACCGAGTCGATTGCCCAGGTCACCGATCTTTGCGGCGGATGGTTCTATCGCGCGCCGATGCAGGGGCGGATCTACGGGCTTGCCGTCTGGAGTCCCGCACCGCTGGCTGAGCCCGGCACGGTGCGGTTGCCGGCTTCGGTCATGCCCGGAAGGGTGCCGCCGCGCCTCGCCCTGCTGGTGGAGGCGCAGGGAATCACCTTCGCCAACGTCCATCTCTCGCACGGGCAGATGCTCAACCGCCTGCAGCTTCGCCATATCGCCCGGCAGATCGACGGCCCGGCGGTGATCGTTGGCGACTACAATGCGGTGGGCCCGATCCGGCTCAGGGGATATCGAGATGTCGGCCCGAGGCAGACCACCTGCCGCGCCGGCGAGATGGTGCCGTTCCGGCTCGACCGTTGCATGGTGCGCGACCTGCACGCGCATGAGGCCCGGGTGCTCGGCCGCGGCAGTTCCGATCATCACCCGATCGTGGTGACACTCGCCGCCGCCGCCGCCGAAGGCTGATCCGGCGCGGGCAGGAAGGGCAGGGCAGCAGGCCGGATCACCCGTGCGGCGATGAGCTGCAGATCGGCGGCAGCGAGCGTTTCCCGCCGCAGCAGATCATCTGCCACCTCGTCGAGCAGGGCACGATTCTGCCGCAGGATGAGACGCGCCGCCTCGAACGCTGTATCGAGAATATCCCGCACCGCGGCGTCGATCGCATCCGCCGTCTGCTCGCCGTAGCGGCGTGGCCTGAGATCGGTGGCCGAGGCACCGCCGAGCCAGGCGCTGCCTGAGTCCGTTTCATAAGCCACGAGGCCGAGTTCCGGCACCATGCCATAGCGCAGCACCATGCTGCGGGCGATCTCGGTGGCCTTCACGAAGTCATCCGCCGCCCCGGTCGAAACCTCGTCGAATACCAGGGATTCGGCGGCGCGGCCCGCCAGCAGCACCGTCATCCGCTGGAACAGTTCCCGCCGGTCCATCAGGTAACGGTCCTCCAGCGGGCGCTGGATGGTGTAGCCGAGGGCGGCGATCCCGCGCGGGATGATCGAGATCTTCTGCACAGGATCGGCGCCCGGCAGCGCCATGGCGACAAGCGCATGGCCGGTTTCGTGATGGGCGACGATGTCCCGCTCGTGCGGGTTGAGCAGCCGGTTGCGCTTCTCCAGCCCGGCGACGATGCGCTCGATCGCCTGGTTGAAATCCTCCAGCGTCACGGCATCGGCCCGGCGCCGGGTGGCGAGCAGCGCGGCCTCGTTCACCAGATTGGCAAGATCCGCGCCGGTGAAGCCCGGCGTCAGCGCCGCGACCTGCTCGATCGAGACATCGGGAGCGAGGGTGATGCGCTTCGCATGGATGGTCAGGATGGCAATGCGTCCCTTGCGGTCCGGCCGGTCGACCAGCACCTGCCGGTCGAACCGACCTGCACGCAGCAGCGCCGCGTCGAGAATTTCGGGGCGGTTGGTCGCGGCAAGGAGAACGACGCCGGTGCTGCTGTCGAACCCGTCGAGTTCGGTCAGCAACTGGTTCAGCGTCTGCTCTTTCTCGTCGTGCCCGCCGCCGGTGAAAATGCCGCCACGCGCGCGGCCGAGCGCATCGAGTTCGTCGATGAAGACGATCGCCGGCGCCTGCCGTCGCGCCTGCTCGAACAGGTCGCGCACGCGGGCCGCGCCGACGCCGACGAACATCTCGACGAATTCCGATCCCGAAATCGAGAAGAAGGTCACGCCGGCCTCGCCGGCGACGGCGCGCGCGAGCAGCGTCTTGCCTGTTCCTGGCGGGCCAACCAGCAGGATCCCCTTGGGAACGCGCGCGCCGAGGCGGCCGTATTCCTTCGGATTCCGGAGGAAATCGACCACTTCCTGTAGCTCGGCCTTCGCCTCGTCGACGCCGGCAACGTCGGCAAAGGTCACCTTGATATCCTTCTCGACATAGATTTTCGCCCGGCTTTTGCCGATCGACATCATGCCGCCGACACCGGACTCCCCGGACATGCGGCGGATCAGGAACAGCCAGATGAACGCGAAGAGGAAGATCGGCAGCACCCAGCCAAGCGCGCGCTCGAGCAGGGTGGGCCCCGGCGTCGCCGCGAAGCTGATCCCGGTCTTTTCGAGTGTCGCGGCTAGCGCCGGTTCGACCCTGTTGGTTTCGAATGTCGCCGGTGTTTTCGCCGGCGGCTTGGTGAAGCGGCCGGTGATCCTATCCTGGTCGATCCGGAGGTCGGCAACACCCCCCGACTTCGCAAGGGTGAGGAATTCGCTGTAGGGAATCACCTTCACGTCTGGCGGACGGGTGAGGAGGTTCTGGATCAGCAGCACACCGATCACGGCGGCGATGAGAAACCAGAAATTGATCTTGTGCTCGCGCTTGATGTCCATATCCGTCCGACCCGGAAATTGTCCCGCCAGTTTAGCAGCGATCTCCGGTCCCGCCTTGAGCGGGATCAAATGACGGTTTCTTTGAATTATTATCAATAAAGAACGAAATTTCATGCGGAGCTGCCGCCGGTCAGACGTGAATTGACAAGGCGTCGGACCGGTTCGACAGTTCAACGACACGGCAGACGAAGGGGAACACGTCATGCTCGAGTCCGCGGCCAGGTTTGGGATGATCGTTGCGGCGCCGGGCGCCAGATCGATGCCGGTGAAGGCGGCGTCCGCTTCTGGCTATGGAGCGGGATTATCGGGAGTTCGGTCATGAGCCCGGCGAACGACGCGACGGGGCGGGGCCACGGATCGGTGACCGTGCGCCACGGACCAGGCCGCGATGCGCTGCTCGATGGGATCGCCGGCGCAATTCGGCGCAGCCTGCAAGGTCCCCTCGCGGACGCGGCCTGCGGTTTTCTCGATCATTACGCAGCGGGCATCGCCACAGCCGATCTCGCCGCCCGGCCCGCGGAGGACGTCGCGGCGGCGGCACTCTCGCTCTGGTCCTTCGCGCAGGAGCGGCGGCCGGGTGAAAGCCTGCTGCGCGTGTTCAATCCGCGCGGCGGCGGCGCAGGCTGGGGCAACGCCAATGCCGTGCTGGAACTGATCAACGACGACCGCCCATTTCTTGTGGAATCCGCTCTTGCGGTGCTGCAAAGCCTGGAACAGCCTGTTCATGCCCTGGTCCATCCGGTGCTCACGGTCGAGCGCGACGCGGACGGCGCGCTGCGCGGGATCGGCGCGGGCCGGCCAGAGTCGATGATCCAGATCGCCTTCGGCCCCGAAACCGATCCGACCCGGCTCGATGCGATCGCCCAGGACATTCGCCGCGCGATGCAGGATGCCACCGCCGCCGTCGCCGATGCGGAGGCAATGCACCAGCGCCTGCACGAGCGTTTCGCCGCTCTTGCCGAGGGGCCGGAGCGCGACCTGCTCGGCTGGATCGCCAATGACAATTTCATCCTGCTTGGGCTGCAGGAGATCGGACTCGGGCGCGATTACGCGCTCGTGCCGGATGGCGCGGGACTCGGCGTGCTGCGCGCGGATGACGTCGCCCTGTTCGACATCCTGCGCGATGCCGCTGCCTGGCGCGCGGTGGCCGAGGAGGCGCTCGCGCGGTTCGACCGCGTGGCGGTGGCCAAGGCCGATATCAGCAGCCGCGTGCAGCGCGCCCAACTTTATGACGTCGTCGTGGTGAAGACCTGCGATGCGAGCGGCCACCCGGTTGGCCTCACCCTGTTCGCCGGCCTGTTCGCCCCGGACTCCTACAACCGCAACCCTCGCAGCATCCCCATGCTGCGCGAAAAGGTTGAGCGGATCATGCAGGACTCCGGCGTCGATCCCTCGGGGCATGACGGCCGCGCGCTGCGGCACATTCTCGATACCTGGCCGCGGGACGACCTTTTCCAGGGCCTGCCCGATGAAATCCTCGCCGCAGCGATGCGGGTGATGGGGCTGCAGGTGCGGCCGGAACTGGCGCTGTTCCTGCGTCGGGATCCGTTCGGGCGGCACATCTCCGCCATCGTGTTCGTCCCGCGCGATCGGTTCGATACCGCGCTGCGCCACGCGCTCTCCGGCATGATCAACCGTGCCGCCGGCGGCGAACTGGTCGGTTACGCGACCGCGATGGGTGACGGGCCGCTGGCACGGGTGAATTTCATCATCGCCGCTGACCCCAAGCGGGCCCGGGCACTGGATGTCGCGGCGCTCGAGGCCGCAATGAAAGAGGCCGCGCGCAGTTTCCGAGAAAGACTGGCCGACGCGCTGACCGGCGAACAGGGCGACGTGACGGCGGCGGCGACCCTTGCCGAATGGGGCGATGCTTTCCCGCCGGAATATGCGGCATCCACCCCGGCCCATATCGCCGTGCGCGACATCGAGGCTGCCGCCGCGGCGCGCGCCGCCGGCCGGTTCCGCCTCGCCCTTGTGCGGCCGTTCGGCATGGCGGACGACCGCGTGGTGCTCAAGCTGTTCCGCGCCGGCGAGGCCGTGCCGCTCTCGGACATCGTGCCGCTGATCGAAAGCCTTGGCCTGCGGGTGATCGAGGAGGTGCCTTACCGGCTCGCTGCCCGCGGCGGCGCGGTCATGCTTCAGCGCCTCACGCTGGAGACCGCGGATCGCGAGGCCTTCGACCTGACCGGACGGGCCAGCGCGGTGCTGGAGGCAATCGAGGCCGAATCGGACCACCGGGCCGAGGTCGATGGATTTAACCGCCTGATCCTGCGCGCCGGGCTCGACTGGCGCGAAGTATGGCTGATGCGCGCCATGTTCAAATGGTGCCGCCAGGTGCGCGCGCCGTTCAGCCAGAATGCGGTGGAGGCAGCGCTTGCCGCCAATCCGGCGGCGACCCGGCTGCTGGTCGAACTGTTCCACATCCGCTTCGATCCTGACCGGAATCGTGATCCGGAGGCCGAGGCGGCACTGGATGCGCGCTGGCGCGACCTGCTCGATGCCGTTGCCAGCCCCGAGGAAGATCGCATCCTCCGCCGCTACCGCCGGCTGCTGGACGCGGTGCTGCGCACCAATTTCCACG
>JAJZFF010000020.1 GCA_021805485.1 Pseudomonadota bacterium | reverse complement strand
AAGGCGGTGATGCAGCCCGGGGTGCTGGACGCCAAGACCAAGGAGCTGATCTACGTCGCGGTCAGCATCGCCAATGGCTGCCATTATTGCACCGCGTCGCACACGGCGCTGGCGACACGGAAGGGCGCGAGCGAGGCCGAGCTGGCGGAAATGGTCGAGATCGTCAGCCTCGCCCTCGAGGGCAACAGCTACGCGACGTTCTACGGCCAGGATGTAGACCCCGCCCTCAAGGGCTAGGCTCCGTCCGCCTGGCTGCCTGAACCTGCAGATAGCCGATCACCGCGTCGATATCGGCATCGCTGACGACGTCGGCCGCGAATCCCGGCATGCGCTGCGCCGGCCAGGTGCGCACCGCCGCCGGGTCGCGGATCAGCGCCCGCAGCCCGTCGGCGGTGAAATAGGTCACGGCCGGCATCGGCCGCAGCAGATCGGGCCCCGCCACGCCCTCCCCGTTGCCGGCGAGTCGGTGGCACGGCAGGCAGTTGACGATGAACACCGCCTGCCCGCGCCGCGCCGGCGCGTCTGCGGGCAGGGACGCGTCCACCGCCAGCCCCGGCCATCGCTGCAGCGGCGAGGCGACTTCGGCAAAGCCCGCCAGCGCATAGGGCCACTGCTCGGAGGAGACATGGCCAAGCTCGGGGTGCTGCCAGATCAGGTAGAACGGACCGGCCGAAACGCTCTGGCCCGGCAGGTTCGGCCACGGGTGCGCCGCGTCCTCGACCGCCACCCACGGCACCGACGCGCCATCGATGAGGCTCCGCGGCAGCTGCGAGACGAACCCGTCCGTGGCCCGCGCCGCAATCGTATCCGCCGCACTCGGGGGCAGGTCCGCGAGCAGCGCGCGCAGCGGCACGGCGCGATAGGTCATCGGCCGGCCATAGGCGGAATCGTGCGGCACGGTGACCGTCGCGACGTCCCGGCGCGCCAGCAGTTCGGCACGCGAGATCCGAACGCTGGTGCCACCCATCGTGATCGTCAGCTCGGGCTCGGCGGCAATGGCGGACGAACCGGCCAGCCCGGCCAGCAGGAACAGAATCAGCGACAGGATCGTTGGCATCGCGCGCCTCCCGTGGTGAGCCACCCCACTCAAGCTCTATGTTCGATCGCGTGATTCAGAGCTGCGGCGAGTTCACCTACGGTCATCACGCTCCAGGCGAGGACCGAACCATGCCGCGGCCGATGGTGGCGGAGGCCGTCAACCGCCCGATAGCCCAAGGCAGGCGGCAATGCGCGGGCGGGCTCTGCCTCCGAGGAAGCTAGATTCCCGCATACCAGGCATATCCCTGGTCTTCCCAATAGCCGCCGTTGCCGCCACCGATGGAGCGGAAATCCTCGACCAGTTCGATCCGCATCACATATTTCGCCATCTTATAGCCCAGTTGTCGCTCCACCCGCAGCCGCAGCGGCGCGCCGTGCGCCACTGGCAGGGCCGTGCCATTCATCTCGTAGGCCAGGATGGTCTGTGGATGCACCGCTTCTATGAGGTCTATGCTTTCATAATATTTTGTCGCCGGATTGCCGTTCTCCATCGGATCCGCGCAATGGAATACGGCGAACCGCGCCGCGCCCTTCGGCTCGACCCGCTGGAGGATCTCGGCCAGCGGCACGCCTGTCCATTTGCCGATGCAGCTCCAGCCCTCGACGCAGTCATGGCGGGTGATCTGCGTCCGCGCCGGCATGGCGCGCAGATCCGCCAGCGAATACTGGGCTGGCCGGGCCACCAGCCCATCCACCAGCAGCTTCCACTCGGCGAACCCGCTCGCCGCGAGCGCCTGGTACTCGTCGTCGTCCGGGTCCTGGGTCCCGTTGCCCTTGAACGACCGGGTGATATCCGCCTCGGTATATTCGGGTGCGAGCGCATCACCGGCGAGCCAGTGCTGCACCAGCAGCGAAAGACGCGAGGCGCTGCCCAGCCACCCCTGCACCTTGGGATTGCCCGCCAAGCGGTCGCACCCGCCCAGCAGCAGCGAGCCCAGCGCCGCCGTCGTCACCGCGCGCCGCCCCGGCGCGCGCGGCTTGTCGTCACTGGCCATGGCCATCGTCCTCGATCGCGTAGCGTCCCGTCACCATGGAGCGGAGATTGTTCCACACGCCGGACAGCACCACCATCAGCACGTGCACCAGCACGAAGCCGACCAGCAGCATGGCGCAGATGAAATGCACGGTGCGAGCCGATTGTCGGCCGTCGAACAGCGCGAGCAGCCAGGGGAACGCCGCGTCCAGCCGCGGCGACATTGCCAGGCCGGCGAGCACGATCACCGGCAACACGATCGCGACCACCCCGAGATAGGCCAGCTTCTGCAGCACATTATAGGCACGCGCTTCCTCGCCGTGCGGAAAGCGCAGCAGCGCGTGGTCGCGCACCGTCCGCCCGATCAGCCGCCACTCGCCCCGGCGCGGGACCAGATCGCGCCACAAATGGGCACTGATCACGCCCGCCAGCACATAGACCGTGCCGTTCGCGACCAGCAGCCAGGCGAAAAAGAAATGCCACAGCCGGCCCTCCGCCAGCGACTGCCAGCCCGGCAGGGTGATCCAGCCCGGAAAGCCGCGGGCCACGGGCTGCCCCGACGCGTCGTTCGACACGCCCAGCACACCGGTGGTGACAAACCGGTGCCCCAGCACCGTCGTGACCCCACGCGCCGGCTCTTCCGCCGTCATCGCCAGCAGCGGATGGTCGAAGTCGGACTGCTGGCCCCAGTACAGCGCCGGGTGCGCGTTGAAAATCTGCAGCCCGCTCATCAGCAGCACGGTCAGGCAGACGACATTCACCCAATGCGTCACCCGCACCACGGCCGAGTGCCGATGGATCAGCCGGCGCCCCGGCCGGGGTTCGGAGGCCGCCCTGCCTGCGCCGGCCATCGACGTCACATCGGCGGCTTCAGCCCGTCCTTGCCGACCACGACCGCGCCCGCCGCGAGCTGGCCGTCATCGGCCTTGCGCGCGATCACGAACACCTTGGCGCCCGGCTTCAACTCATCGGCCGACCCGGCGGTGAAGGCGACGATCTGAGCGTCCGGCGGCACGTCGATGGTCTGCGACCCACCCTTGTAGTCCAGCTTCAGGACCCGGTCCGCGCCGACCGACTCGACCTTCGCGATGTTGGCGTTGGTCATCATGTTCGGTCCGCTGTCCAGATCCCAGGGATAGTGCCCTTCACCCAGCCCGCGCAGGCTCTCGTCGAAAATATGCACCTCGACCGCGACCCGATGGCCATTCTTCTCGACCGAGGTGATCCCGACGAAGCGGCCGTCGGCGACGGCGCTGATATCGGCCCGGCTGACCTGGAAGACCTTGGTGGTGTCTGCGAAGGCGACCTTCTGCTCGCCGCGCGCGGTCTTCACCGCCAGGACATGGTCCTGCAGCGAGTCGACGCTGCCCCGCAGGTGCTGCGGCGGCGGCCCTTCGGCGCCGGCCCAGGAGGCGGCGAACAGCGTGCCACCGAAGGCGAGCGTGAGACCGAGCGTGACGCGACGAATATCCATGGCGTGGTACCCCCCCGTTCTGTTCTATCCGCTTCTATTCTATCCGCCGGCTTCCCGGCCTGTTTGACCCGTAGCGTTAGCAGCGAATCGGCCCCTCAACAAGGCCGATGCCACGCGACCGCATTCCGCCATACCCCGGTGATAGACGGAGCGCGTCACAATGGCCCGGATTTCGCGCTGGCTATCCTATTTGCGCGAAGGCAGCCGCGGCGCGTCCGCCTCGTCCGGCACTGGCACACCGGCGACGTTGAGCGTCATCGAGACGGTCGTGTAGTAGCCGGTCAGACCGATGAGATCGACGGCGCCCTGGTCACCGAAGCGGGCTTTCACGGCGTTGAAGGTGGCGTCCGTCACGGTCTTGTGGGCATAGAGTTCGGTGCAGAAATCATAGACCATGGCCTCGTCGGCGCTCATGCCCTCGGGCCGGCGGCCGGCGCCGATGGCGTCGGCGATGGCGGGGGAGAGGCCGGCCTGCATGGCGATCTTGTAGTGCGCGTACCATTCGAACTCGGCATTCCACTGGCGCGCGGTGACGAGGATGGCGAGCTCGTTCAGCACGTGCGGGATGGAGGATTTGAAGCGGATATATTCGCCGACGCGCTGCAACCGGTCGGCGAGATCGGGGCTGCGCAGCCAGGCATTGAAGGGGCCGGCGAGCGAGTGGCGCGGGCCGGAGGTGATGTGGCTGACGACCTCCTGCTGCGCCGGCGTCATCTGGTCCGGCGTCAGCGCGGGAAAGCGCTGCTGGGCGCGGACGCTGCCGGCGACGAGCATGAGCGCCGCGGCGGCGGCGAGCGGATGGTGCATGGTGTTGCCTCCCTGGGTGGTGGGTCGTGTTCAGCCTGGCCGCACGAGCAGGTGTCGCTTACGGCCGATGATGATCTCGAGCGCGCCGTCGCGGAGATCGCCGGTGGTGAAGCGCTGCGTCTCCTCGGCGAGGAGCGTGTCGTTCACCCGCACCGCGCCCTGGCGGATGAGCCGGCGCGCTTCGCTGTTGCTCGGCGCCCCGCCGGCGGCGACGACGAGGGCGACGGCACTCATCCCCGCCGCCAGCGTCGCGGCGGGCACATGCACGGTGGGCAGATCCGCCGCGGCGCGGCCTTGCTCGAAGGTGGCGCGCGCCGTTTCCGCCGCCGCCGCCGCCGCGGCGCGGCCATGCGCCAGCGTGGTCGCCTCGGTGGCGAGGATCTTTTTCGCCTCGTTGATCTCGGCCCCGCCGAGCGCCTCCAGCCGCGCGATCTCGGCGATCGGGACCTCGGTGAACAGGCGCAGGAAGCGCCCGACATCGGCGTCCTCCACGTTGCGCCAGAATTGCCAGTATTCGTATGGCGAAACACGGTCCGCGGTGAGCCACACGGCGCCCTGGGCGGTCTTGCCCATTTTCGCCCCGGAGGCAGTGGTGATCAGCGGCGAGGTGAGCCCGAACAGCGCCGCTCCTTCGGTCCGGCGGCCGAGTTCGACCCCGCAGACGATGTTGCCCCACTGGTCCGAGCCGCCCATCTGCAACAGCACTCCGTGGCGGCGGTAGAGCTCGCGGAAATCGTAACTCTGCAGGATCATGTAGTTGAATTCGAGGAAGGTGAGCGGGTGCTCGCGCTCCAGCCGCAGGCGCACGCTGTCGAAGCCGAGCATGCGGTTGACGGTGAAATGCGTGCCGACATCGCGCAGCAAGTCGATATAGGCGAGCCGGTCGAGCCAGTCGGCGTTGTTGACCAGGCGGGCGTCGGTCGGGCCGTCGCCGAAGCGCAGGAACGGATCGAAGACGCGGCGGATGCCGGCCATGTTCTCGGCGATCTGCGCGTCGGTCAGGAGCTGGCGGGATTCATCCTTGCCGGAGGGGTCCCCGATGCGCGTCGTGCCGCCGCCGAGCAACACCAGGGGCGCGTGGCCGGTGCGCTGAAACAGGCGCAGCAGCATGATCTGCACCAGCGAGCCCACATGCAGGCTCGGCGCGGTGCAGTCGAACCCGATATAGGCCGGCACGCGGCCGGCGCGCAGCAGATCGTCCAGCGCCTCGGTGTCGGTGCATTGAAACACGAAGCCGCGCGTGGTGGCTTCATGGAGGAAATCGCTCTTCGGCATGTCGGCGGTGTGCTCCAGCCTTTCCCAGGCGGTTCGTGCTCTGGCCCACGCCGGGACTTTGCCATGCGCCAGGGCACGCGTTCGATTTCGAGGCCCGATTCAGCCAAGGCCCTGAAACGGGCGCCGGCATCAGGCCACTAGCACGGGGAGCGCGGGGAGAAAATGCGGGTGATCGGGCTGATGAGCGGCACCTCGCTGGACGGGGTGGACGCGGCGCTGATCGAGACCGACGGGGAGCGCGTGACGGGCTTCGGCCCGCGCCTGACGCTCGCCTACGACACGGCGCTGCGTTCCGATCTGCGCCACCTGCTCACCCTCGCACCCGGGCTGGCGGCGGGCGATGACTTCCTCGCCGAGGTCGAGGCGCGGCTGACGGCGCGGCACGCCGAGGCCGTGGCGGCGCTGGGCGGGGATGCGGACCTGCTGGGCTTTCACGGCCAGACCATCCTGCACGCCCCGGCCGCGCGGCGGACCTGGCAGATCGGCGACGCGGCGGCGCTGGCGCGGGCGACCGGCATGGCGGTAGCGCATGATTTCCGCACCGCGGACGTCGCCGCCGGCGGCGAGGGCGCGCCACTCGCCCCGGTCTTCCACGCCGCGCTCGCCGCCGGTCTGCCGCGGCCGCTGGCGGTGCTCAATATCGGCGGGGTGGCGAACGTGACGTGGATCGGCGCAGACGGCGATTTCACCGCCTGCGACACCGGCCCGGGCAACGGCCCGCTCGATGACTGGGCGATGCGCCACACCGGCACCGCGTTCGACCGGGACGGCGCGCTGGCCCGGTGCGGGCGGGCGGACACGGCGGTGATGGGGCGGCTGCTGGCGCACCCGTATTTCGCGCGTCCGGCGCCGAAATCGCTCGACCGGCTGGATTTTTCCGCCCTCCTGGCGGCGAGCGGGCTAGCCGCGCTCGCGCCCGCGGACGGCGCGGCGACGCTCACTGCCTTCATCGCCGCGGCGGTGGCCGCGACGCGGCTGCCGGCGGCGCCACGGCGCTGGCTCGTCACCGGCGGCGGGCGGCGCAATCCGGCGATCATGGCAGCGCTGGCCGCTTCGCTGCCGGCCCCGGTCGAGCCGGTGGAGGCGGTGGGCTGGGATGGCGACGCGCTGGAGGCGCAGTGCTTCGCGTTCCTCGCCGCCCGCGTCGCTCGCCGCCTGCCGCTGAGCTTCCCGGCCACCACCGGCGCTCCGGCGCCGCTGGCCGGCGGACGCATCACCGCGCCTTGAGCGTCAAGGGACCGGCATGCGCGCCAGGAGAGCCACCGCCGGCATGCATCCGCGTTCGCGTTTCGGTCAGGTCGGGAACAGGAAACGAACGATTGGTTAACCGCAGCGCCGCGGAGGTTTGCGACCGCCGGCGGCTGGTCTAGCCTGCGCCCATGTCCAGCCTGCGCTTCGGAATCGATCTCGGCGGCACCAAGACCGAGATTATCGCCCTCGATCGGGACGGCACCCCGCGCCTGCGCCAGCGCGTGCCGACGCCGCGCGACTATGCCGCGCTGGTCCCCGCCATCGCCGAAATGGTGCGCGCCGCCGAACGCACGCTGGGGGCGAGCGGCAGCGTCGGCGTCGGCATCCCCGGCACGATCTCGCCGGCCAGTGCGCTGGTGAAGAATGCGAGCCTCGGCGACCTCAACGGGAAGCCCTTCGACCGCGACCTTGCCGCCGCGCTCGGGCGCGCGGTGCGGGTGGAGAACGATGCGAATTGCTTCGCCCTCAGCGAAGCCGTCGATGGCGCCGCGGCCGGGGCGCGAATCGTCTTCGGCGTCATTCTCGGCACCGGCTGCGGTGGCGGCATCGTCATCGATGGCACCATCCTCGCTGGCCGGCACCGCATCGGCGGCGAATGGGGGCACAATCCCCTGCCCTGGCCGCAGCCGGACGAACGTCCGGGCCCCACCTGCTGGTGCGGCCAGGCCGGCTGTCTGGAGACGTGGATTTCCGGCACCGGCCTTGCCGTCGACTGCGACGGCCCCGGCGCGCGCGACGCGACCACCCTGCCGGCGCGGGCCGCCGCC
>JAJZFF010000470.1 GCA_021805485.1 Pseudomonadota bacterium | reverse complement strand
AGGCGTACGATCACCGGGTGCTGGACAACAGCACCAGGGAGATCGTGAACACGGCGAAGCGCACGGGCGCCCAGGTGCGGGGACCGATTCCGCTGCCGACGCATATCGAGCGGTTCACCGTGAACCGTTCGCCGCATGTCGACAAGAAGAGCCGCGAGCAGTTCGAGATCCGGACCCATCGCCGGCTGCTCGACATTGTCGAGCCGACCCCGCAGACCGTGGACGCGCTGATGAAGCTCGACCTCGCGGCGGGCGTCGATGTCGAGATCAAGATCTGAGCAGAGATGAGTGTGATGCGCACCGGTATTATCGCGAAGAAGCTGGGTATGACCCGGTTGTTCAGGGAAGACGGCACTCATGTGCCGGTGACCGTGCTGCACATGGACGATGTGCGCGTGGTTGCCGCCCGCACCAAGGAGCGTGACGGCTACACGGCCGTGCAGCTCGGCTTCGGCCATGCCAAGACGAAGAACGTGACGAAGCCGATGAAGGGGCACTACGCCGCGGCGAAGGTCGAGCCGGCGAATCGGCTCGTCGAATTTCGCGTCGCGGATGATGCGGTGCTGGAAGCGGGTCAGGTTCTTTCGGCTGCGCATTTCACCGTCGGCCAGAAGGTCGATGTTGCCGGCATCAGCAAGGGCAAGGGCTTCGCGGGTGGCATGAAGCGCTGGAACTTCCGCGGCCTTGAAGCCTCGCACGGCGTCTCGATCAGCCATCGTTCGCTGGGTTCGACCGGTAACCGCCAGGATCCGGGCAAGACCTTCAAGAACAAGAAGATGGCCGGCCATCTCGGCGTCGAGCGCATCACCACCCTCAATCTCGAGGTCGCTGCGATCGATGAGGCGCGCAACCTCATCATGATCAAGGGCGCGGTGCCGGGTGCGAAGGACGGCTACGTCATGGTGCGTGACGCGGTCAAGACGGCCCGCCCGGCCGATGCCGCCTATCCGGCGGCGCTGAAGGCCTGAGGAGAGCGACATGCAGATTGACATTTCAACCCTCGATGCCGGCTCGGCCGGCAAGGCCGAACTGCCCGAGGAATATTTCGCCGCAACGCCGCGCGCCGACATCATGGCCCGCGTTGTGCATTGGCAGCTGGCGAAGCGCCGTGCCGGCACCCACAAGGTGAAGGGCATGGGCGAGGTCAGCGGCACGACCAAGAAGCCGTATCGCCAGAAGGGCACCGGCAACGCGCGACAGGGTTCGCTGCGTGCGCCGCAGTTCCGCACCGGCGGTGCCGTGCATGGCCCGGTCGTGCGCGACCATGGCTATTCGCTGAACAAGAAGGTCCGTCGTCTCGGTCTGATCTCGGCGCTGTCGCAGAAGCTGGCCGAGGGCAAGCTGGTCGTGCTCGACACGGTCGCCGGCGTCTCGAAGACGAGCGAGCTGAACGTGAAGCTCAAGAAGCTCGGCTGGGGCCGCACCCTGGTGGTCGATGCGGTGGTCGACGAAGGGTTCGCCCGCGCCAGCCGCAATCTGATCGGGATCGACGTGCTGCCCGTCGTCGGCGCCAATGTCTACGACATCCTTCAGCACGACACGCTGGCGATCACCGCCGCCGGGCTCGAGGGACTGAAGCTGCGTCTTGACGGCATCAAGGCCGGCGCCAACGAGGAGATCGCGGCATGAGCGATACCGCTGAAAACAAGGCGGCGCCGAAGAAGCCGGTGCTGTCGCGCGAGGCGATGTTCGACATCATCCGCGGCCCGCTGATCACCGAGAAGGCGACCGCCCTGTCGGAGATGAACCAGGTCGGCTTCAAGGTGTCGCTCGATGCGACCAAGCCGGGCATCAAGGCGGCGGTCGAAACCCTGTTCGGCGTGAAGGTGCTGAGCGTGAACACCCTCGTCCAGAAGGGCAAGAGCAAGCGCTTCAAGGGCCGTCCGGGCCGTCGTTCGGACTTCAAGAAGGCGTTCGTGACGCTGGCCGAGGGTCAGTCGATCGATTTCACGACGCGGCTGGCGTAAGGCGAGACTGAAACATGGCACTCAAGCATTTTAAACCGGTCACGGCGAGCCTTCGCGGCACCGTGCTGGTGGATCGGTCCGAGCTCTGGAAGGGCAAGCCGGTCAAGGGCCTGACCGAGGGGCTGAGCAGCTCCGGCGGGCGCAACAACCATGGCCGCACCACGGTCCGGTTCCGTGGTGGCGGACACAAGCGCGCCTATCGCGTCGTCGACTTCAAGCGCCGCAAGTATGACGTGGCGGCGACGGTCGAGCGCCTCGAATACGACCCGAATCGCTCGGCTTTCCTTGCCCTCGTGAAATACGAGGATGGCGAACTGGCCTACATCCTGGCGCCGCAGCGTCTCAAGGTGGGCGACCAGGTCGTGGCAGGCGTCAAGGTGGACGTGAAGCCCGGCAACGCGATGCCGCTGTCGGCGATTCCGGTCGGGACGATCATCCACAATATCGAGCTTAAGGCCGGCGGCGGCGGCAAGCTGGCGCGTTCGGCCGGCACCTTCGCCCAGCTGGTCGGCAAGGACCAGGGCTATGCCCAGGTGAAGCTGATGTCCGGCGAGCTTCGCCTCATCCGCGGCGAGTGCATGGCGTCGATCGGCGCGGTCTCCAACCCTGATCACTCCAACCAGCAGCTCGGCAAGGCGGGTCGCAAGCGCTGGCTGGGCCGGCGCCCGCACAACCGTGGTGTCGCGATGAACCCGGTCGACCATCCGCTGGGTGGCGGCGAGGGTCGCACCTCCGGCGGCCGCAACCCGGTCACGCCGTGGGGCAAGCCGACCAAGGGTGCGAAGACGCGTTCGAACAAGCGGACAGACGGCCTCATCATCCGCCGTCGCAAGGTCGGGAAGGGCTGATCGAGATGACACGTTCCGTCTGGAAGGGCCCGTTCATCGACGGGTACATGCTGAACAAGGCCGAGGCTTCGCGCGCATCGGGCCGCAACGAGATCATCAAGATCTGGTCGCGCCGTTCGACCATCCTGCCGCAGTTCGTCGGGCTCACCTTCGGCGTCTACAATGGCCGGAAGTTCCTGCCGGTGCAGGTGACCGAGAACATGGTTGGCCACAAGTTCGGCGAGTTCTCACCGACCCGCACGTTCACCGGCCACGCGGCCGACAAGAAGGCGAAGCGAGGCTGACATGAGCAAACCGAATCATCCGCGCACGTTGGCGGACTCCGAGGCCGAGGCCGTTCTGCGCAACCTGCGCTGCAGCCCGCGCAAGCTCAATGTCGTCGCCGCGTCGATCCGCAATCAGCCGGCGGGCAAGGCGGTGGCCGATCTCACGTTCAGCAAGCGCCGTATTGCGAAGGACGTGAAGAAGGCGCTGGAATCGGCGATCGCCAACGCCGAGAACAACCATCAGCTGGATGTCGACCGTCTGGTCGTCACCACCGCCGATGTCGGCCGCTCGATCGTGATGCGCCGCTTCCATGCCCGCGGCCGCGGCCGCGCGGCGCGGGTCGAGAAGTGGTTCAGCCATCTGCGCATCGTCGTGGCCGAGCGCGACATCGAGACCAAGGCCGACCGCCGCGCCCGGCGCGCGGGGGCCAAGCCGGCGGCAAGTGCCAGCCCGGCGGCGAATGAAGGGGTGCCTGCGTAATGGGTCACAAAGTCAATCCGATCGGGCTGCGGCTCGGCATCAACCGCACCTGGGACAGCCGCTGGTTCGCAGGCGCCGATTATGCGTCGCTGCTGCATGACGACCTCAAGCTGCGCGAACACCTTCTCGGTCGCCTGTCCGGCGCCGGCGTCTCCAAGGTGTTGATCGAGCGCCCGGCGAAGAAGCCGCGCGTGACGATCTATGCCGCGCGTCCCGGCGTGGTCATCGGCAAGAAGGGCCAGGACATCGATGTGCTCAAGAAAGAGCTTTCCTCGATGGCGAAGGCAGACGTGTCGCTGAACATCGTCGAGATCCGCAAGCCCGAGATCGACGCCGCGCTGGTCGCCCAGAACATCGCCCAGCAGCTCGAACGCCGCGTCGCCTTCCGCCGCGCCATGAAGCGCGCGGTTCAGTCGGCGATGCGCCTCGGCGCCCAGGGCATCCGGATCAACTGCGGCGGTCGTCTCGGCGGGGCCGAGATCGCGCGTATGGAATGGTATCGCGAAGGGCGTGTGCCGCTGCACACGCTGCGCGCCGACATCGATTTCGGCGTCGCCACCGCGAAGACCACTTATGGCACCTGCGGCGTGAAGGTCTGGATCTTCAAGGGCGAGATCATGGCTCACGACCCGATGGCGCAGGACCGCCGCGCCGCCGAACAGGCGCCGCAGCGCTGAGCCGGAGCAGATAAAATGTTGTCACCGAAGCGAACGAAATTCCGCAAGGCGCACAAGGGCCGCATCCACGGCACCGCCAAGGGGAACACGCAGCTCAATTTCGGCCAGTTCGGCCTCAAGGCGCTGCAGCCGGAGCGGATTACCGCGCGTCAGATCGAATCCGCACGCCGGGCCATCACGCGCCAGATGAAGCGCGCCGGCCGCGTGTGGATCCGCATCTTCCCGGACCTGCCGGTCTCGACCAAGCCGGCCGAAGTCCGCATGGGTTCCGGCAAGGGCGCCCCGGAATACTGGGTGGCGCGTGTCCAGCCGGGCCGCATCATGTTCGAGATCGACGGTGTTGCCGAAGGCATCGCGCGCGAGGCGTTGAAGCTCGGCGCCGCGAAGCTGCCGATCAAGACCAAGATCGTCACCCGTATCGGGGAGGCCTGAGATGACGAAGGCGACCGACATCCGGACCAAGACGCCGGACGAACTGAACGACATGCTGCTCGAACTGAAGCGCGAGCAGCTCAATCTGCGGTTCCAGCGGGCCACCGGCCAGCAGGAGAACACCAGCCAGATCCGCAAGGCGCGTCGGGACGTGGCACGTGTGAAGACGATTCAGGCCGAGCGCGCCCGCGCCGCGGCCAAGGCTTGAGGGGTTTAGAGTTATGCCGAAGCGCGTCCTGACCGGACGGGTCGTGAGCGACAAGATGGACAAGACCGTCACGGTGCTTGTCGAGCGTCGCGTCATGCATCCGCTTTACAAGAAATTCATCCGCCGCTCGAAAAAATACGCGGCGCATGACGAAGGCAATGTCTGCGCGATGGGCGATCTGGTGCGGATCGAGGAGTGCCCGCCGATCAGCAAGCGCAAGGCCTGGCTCGTGACCGCCCGCAACGGCGAGCCGGTCGGGGCTGCGGCCGCGGCCGAAGCCCAGGGAGCGTGAGATGATCATCGTTGAATCCAATCTCGACGTCGCCGACAATTCGGGCGCGCGCCGGGTGCAGTGCATCAAGGTGCTGGGCGGCTCGAAGCGCCGCACCGCCTCGGTCGGCGATGTCATCGTCGTCTCGATCAAGGATGCGATCCCGCGCGGCAAGGTGAAGAAGGGCGACGTGCACCAGGCCGTCGTCGTCCGCACCGCCTATCCGGTCCGGCGCGCCGATGGCAGCGTGATCCGCTTCGACCGCAACGCGGCCGTGCTGATCAACAAGCAGATGGAGCCGATCGGCACCCGTATCTTCGGGCCGGTCACCCGCGAACTGCGCGCGCGCAAGTTCATGAAGATTATCAGCCTGGCGCCGGAGGTGCTGTAATATGGCCGCGCGTATCCGTAAGGGCGACCGGGTGGTCGTGATCGCCGGCGCGAGCAAGGGCCGCGAAGGCGAGGTTCTGCGCGTGCTGCCGGCCGAGAAGAAGGCCGTGGTCTCGGGCGTGGCGATCGCGAAGCGCCACACCAAGGCTCGTGGCATGGGCGAGCAGGGCGGCATCATCCAGAAGGAAATGCCGGTCCATCTGTCGAATATTGCACTGATCGATCCGGAGACGAAGAAGCCGACCCGTGTGGGCTTCCGCGTTCTCGAGGACGGTCGCAAGGTCCGGGTCGCTCGCAAGAGCGATTCCGTGATCGATGGTTGAGGATACAGCGATGAGCGAGGCCATTGCCAAGACCCGGCTTCAGCAGCACTACGAGACCGTGGTGCGCGAGGCGCTGCAGAAGGAGTTCGGCTACGCGAACCCGATGCAGGTGCCGAAGCTTGAGAAGATCGTGATCAACATGGGCGTCGGCGAAGCGGCCGCGGATCAGAAGAAGCTCGACGCCGCGGTGGCCGAGCTGACGCTGATCGCCGGCCAGAAGCCGGTCAAGACGGTGGCGAAGAAGGCGATCGCCGGCTTCAAGATCCGCAAGGGTCTGCCGATCGGCTGCAAGGTTACGCTGCGCCGTGCGCGGATGTTTGAGTTCCTCGACCGGCTGGTGACGATCGCACTCCCCCGCGTGCGCGATTTCCGCGGCATCTCGGGCAAGGGTTTCGATGGTCGCGGCAATTTCGCCATGGGTCTCAAGGAGCAGATCGTGTTCCCCGAGATCGAATACGACAAGGTCGACGACATGCGCGGCATGGACATCGTGTTCGTGACCTCGGCGCCGACCGATGCCGAGGCGAAGGCACTGCTCAAAGGGTTTGAGATTCCGTTCGTCAACTGAGCGGATTTTCAAGCGCGTAAACGGATTTATTGGAAAACCGCCGGGAAGTGCCGGCAGGTTCCGGAGGATAGAAGACGATGGCGAAGACCTCACAGGTCAATCGGAATAAGCGGCGCGAGAAGATGGCGGCGCGTGATGCGGCGAAGCGTGCTGCGCTGAAGGCGATTGTGAACGACCGGACCCTCCCCGTTGAGGACCGGTTCGATGCGACGCTGAAGCTCGCGCAACTCCCGCGCAACGGCGCGAGGACGCGCGTGCGGCTGCGCTGCGAGCTGACCGGGCGCGCCCGCGGCAACTATCGCAAGTTCAAGCTCTGCCGCATCGCGCTGCGCGACCTCGCGAGCGCCGGGCAGATCCCGGGCATGGTCAAGTCGAGCTGGTAAGGGGATAATACATGTCGATGTCCGATCCCCTGGGTGACATGCTCACCCGCATTCGCAACGCGCAGCGCGCCCGCCATGCGGTGTGCGTCGCGCCTGCGTCGAACCTGCGCGCCAACGTGCTGGACGTGCTGAAGCGCGAAGGCTTCATCCGCGGCTTCTCGAAGGAGGAGCTTCGCCCCGGCGTCGCCCAGCTGCGCATCGAGCTGAAATACAATGAGGGCGAGCCGGTGATCAAGGAAATCACCCGCGTCTCCCGTCCGGGTCGCCGCGTCTATTCGAAGATCAAGGAACTGCCGCGCGTCTATGCCGGTCTCGGCGTGTCGATCCTGTCGACCCCGCGCGGCGTGATGAGCGATGTCGAGGCACGCACCGCCAATGTCGGCGGCGAAGTGCTCTGCCGCGTCTTCTGAGGAGGCAGCATCATGTCACGAGTTGGTAAATATCCGGTCGCGCTGCCGCAGGGCGTGTCGATCACCATCGTCGACGGTATTCTGACCGCCAAGGGCAAGCTGGGCGAGTTGAAGATGCCCGTGTCCGAGCGGGTCGAGACGGTGATCGAGGACGGCAAGCTGACGGTGTCGCCGCGCGACAAGGAAGCGGCCTCGCGGATGATGTGGGGCACGACCCGCGCCAATGTGGCCAACATGGTCCAGGGTGTGTCGCAGGGCTACGCGAAGACGCTCGAGATCAACGGCACCGGTTTCCGCGCTTCGGTCCAGGGCAGCAACCTGGTGATGAATCTCGGCTTCTCGCACGACGTGGTCTATCCGGT
>JAJZFF010000634.1 GCA_021805485.1 Pseudomonadota bacterium | reverse complement strand
GGCACGGGTCGTGCTCTGGTGACGTTTGCGCCCGGTGATCCAGGCATCGAACGAGGCCAGCGCCGCGTTCAGCGGCTCGACTTTGCGCAAGGCGCAGCACGCGTCCGGATCAAAATGCCAGAGCCAGGAGTCCGGATCGTGCCGCTCGGTATCGGCGTGGGCGGGCGCGACATCGCGGATGTCGGTGAGGCCGAGATGGCTCGCGAGATCATGACGGTAGGCGAGAGTCTCGGGGAAATGCTGGCCGGTATCGAGGAACAGCACCGGCGTGGCGGGGTCGATCTCGGCGACCAGGGCAAGCAGCAGCGCCGATTCCGAGCCGAAAGAGGAAACGACCGCGATGCGGCCGCGGAACTCGACGGTGATCGCGTGCCGCAGCAGGTCCAAGCCCTCGGCTTCGGCCGGGCTGAGCGTCGCACCCGGCTCGGAGGCGAGGGCAAGCGGCGCAGGTGGTAGCTCCGCGATCGAAAGGTCCATCTCTTCACAACCCTTGGCAGCGTCGGCCGATCGTATATCGGCGGCCTTACCGGATTATTCCACTGCCTATCGGGGTCGTAAAGTCAAATTCTCCGCAGAATTCGGATTATCGATGGATTGGCCGGTCTATTTCACGTTTTTTACCTGGAAATTATGCCGCCCCACCCCACCGGGGCAGGGCGGCCTTCAGTCACGAGCCGGCGCCGGAGATCACCTCGCCGAAGCGCTCCCAGGTTTTGCCATTCCAGCGCGCGAGCTGCAGCTGGCGGATCGGGTGATAGTTGGTCGGGCTGGTGTTGATCTTGATGCCGGGTAGCAGTGTCGGGATTTCGAGGTCCTTCAGGTTCGCGGCCTGCTTCATGATGTTGGCGCGCGACAGGTCGTTGCCGCACTGTTTCAGGACCTGGAGCAGGGTAAGGCCGACGCTGTAGCCATAGACATGGTTGGCATCGGTGAGATCGGCATCGGGCATGTTGGCCTTCATGAAGGCACGCCACTCGTTCATGCCGGGGTCATCGGCCCAGGCCGGATCCGTGGCGTCCTTGCCATACAGGCCGGTGATGACGCCGACCGCCTTCTCCACCCCGGCCGGCTTGATGACCGCGCCGACGGAGACCGAGACGTTGGAGACGAATTCCAGCGGGTGCCAGCCGATATCGAAGACTTTCCGGATCGCTTGCGCGGCCATCTTGGGGATTGCCGCGATCACCAGCGTATCGGCGCCGGAGGCCTGGAGAGTGACGATCTGCGAATCGATGGTCGGATCGGTGCTCTCGTAGGAGACCGCCTTCACGACCAGTTTGTCGTACTGATCCCCGAGCACGTCCTTGATGCCGAGGACGTAATCCTTGCCGAAATCATCGTTCTGGAAGAGAATGGCGATCTTTGGAGCCTTTGCGGCCTTGAGGATATATTTCGCGTAGACCTGCGCCTCGGTGCGGTAGCTGGGCTGGAAACCGATGGTCCAGGGGTACCGCTGATAGTCGCCCCATTTGTCGGCGCCCGTGGCGACGAAGAGCTGAGGCACCTTCTTCATGTTGAGGTATTTCTGGACCGCTGTGTTGGTCGGCGTGCCGAGCCCATTGAACATGAACGAGACGCCTTCCTCCTCGACGAGGCGCCGGGTCTGTTCGACGGTCCGTGGCGGAATGTAGCCGTCATCGACGGAAATGAAATCGATCTTGCGGCCGTTCACGCCGCCCTTCTCGTTGACGCTCTTGAACAGCGCCGTGAGTGTGCGCCCGATCGCGCCATAAGCCGAGGCGTTACCGCTATAGGCTTCGGTTTGGCCGATCTTGATCGAGGTCGCGGTGACGCCGGGCATGTCCTCCGCGACCGCCGCGCCGGAGAACCCGGCGAGCAGTGCCGCCGCCATGATGGCGACCGGACGGCGCCGAAACTTCGCATTCATCTCCGCTTCTCCTTGTCCTGGATGTTTTGCGTTCGGCTCAGGCGTGGCCATTCTCCCGCGCGCCGACCTCGGCACGAACGACCATCGCCGGGCGTTGGGGTAGCATCCGCTGCAGGATGCGCCGTGCCATCCCGGCAAAGCCCGAGGGGATGAAATAGAGGAAGGCGATCAGAATCACGCCATAGACAGCGCCGGCGGCAGCCTTCGAGACCTGCTCGGCGAGGTTCGGCACGAACACGATGAACGCCGCCCCGAAGATCGCACCGCTGATCGAGGCGACGCCGCCAACGACCAGGCCGACGAACAGCGTGATCGACAGGAACACCGAGAAACTGTCTGGAGCCACGAACTGGACCGCGATCGCTCCGAGCGAGCCGGCGACACCGGTATAGAGCGCGCTGACGGCAAAAGTCCGCGTCTTCAGCAAGGCAAGATCGACGCCCATCGCTTCTGCCGCGATCGGGTTGTCGCGCACGGCACGGATCGCGCGCCCGATCCGCCCGGAAAGCAGGTTCGCCGCGAGCAGAAACATCACCGCGCCGATCGCCAGTGTGAACAGATAGAGCCACTGGTCGGCGGAAAGCTTGAGGCCGAACGGCGCTTCGGGCTTGCTGATGACGATCCCCTGCACACCGCCGGTCCAAGGTTCGAGCGCCGGATATTTGAGCAGTTGCGGCAGTGCGACAGCGAGCGCGAACGTGGTGAGCGCGAGGTATAGGCCGCCCAGCCGCAGCGCCGGCAGGCCGAAGGCAAACCCGAACGCGGCGCAGATCAAAGCCGAGACAGGCAACGTCGCCCAGTAGGGGACATCATAGTTGCTGATCAGGATCGCCGTCACATAGGCGCCGATGGCATAGAACGCGCCGTGGCCGAGCGAGATCTGGCCATTGTAGCCGGTGACGATGTTCAGCCCGAGAATGGCGATCGCGTACGTCACCACCATCGTCAGTTGGAACAGATGATAACCGCTCAGCCCGAAGGCGAGCGCAGCGGCGCAGGCCGATCCGGCGATGATCGCAAGCGTGCGCGCCCCGGCCATTCTCTAAACCCTCGTCACGAGCACACGGCCGAACAGGCCGTTGGGCCGGAACACAAGGACCGCGACAATGGTGAACAGCGCCAGCGACAGCTTCAATTCGGTGCCGACGACATAGGCACCACCGAGATTCTCGATCACCCCGACAGCAAAGCCGCCGATCACCGCGCCGGCTGGATTATCGATGCCGCCCAGCAGCGCGCCGGCGAAGGCGTAGAGCAGGATGCCGGACATCATGTTGGGATCGAGGAATACGACCGGTGCGATCATCATGCCGGCCACCGCGCCCAGGGTTGCCGCCAACCCCCAGCCCAGCGCGAGCATGTGCCCGACGCGGATGCCAACCAGGCGCGAGGAAACAGGATTGAACGCCGCCGCGCGCATCGCCAGTCCGAGCTTGGTGTGCCGGAAGAACAGATAGACCGCGACCAGAACCGCCAGCGTCACCACCGTCGCACCCAGTTCGTGCGGCGACAGGAATCCCCCCAAGAGCGGCCGGCTCGATTCGAACGGGGAGGGAAAGCTCTTGATCGTATAGGAGAAAATCCAGCCTGTCAGGCTGTTGAACACGAGCAGCAGGCCGATGAACACGCCGACGGAGGACAGCACCGGCGCGTTCGCCATCGGCCGCATCAGCACGATCTGGATCACCGCGCCCATGATGAATGAGATCACTACCGTCGCAACGAAGGCGCCCCAGTAGGGCAGACCGGCATCGATCAGCGCCAGCGCGATGTAGGTCGAGAACGTCGCCATCTCGCCCTGGGCGAAATTCACGTGGTGCGTGGACTGGTAGATCATCACCAGCGCCAGCGCCACGGAAGCGTAGATGCCACCAGTGACGAGGCCGGAGAGAATCTGATGAAGCAGCCCGATCATCGCGTTCAGAACCCGAGATAGGAGCGGCGGATGGCCTCGTTCGTGGCCAGCTCCGCGGCACTGCCGGCCATCACCATGCGTCCCGTCTCCAGGAGATAGGCACGCTCGGAAATGGCGAGCGCGAGATTTGCGTTCTGTTCCACGACCAGGATGCTCATGCGCTGCTCGAGGTTGATGCGATGCAGGATGGTGAAAACCTCCTCGACGATCAGCGGCGCGAGCCCGAACGAAGGTTCATCGAGCAAGAGCAGCCGCGGTCGCAGCAGAAGCGCGCGCCCGATGGCTAGCATCTGCTGCTCGCCGCCCGAGAGCGTACCCGCCTGCTGATACATCCGCTGCTGCAGACGCGGAAAATAATCGAACACCTGCGCGAGGTCTTCGCGGAAGGCGCGATCGGGCCGCGTATAGGCACCGAGACGGAGATTCTCCTCCACCGTCAGTTCCATGAAGGTGCCGCGGCCGTCCGGCACATGGGCGATCCCGACGCGCGCGATGTCCTCCGTCGCGCGTCCGTCGATCCGCACGCCCGCGAAATGGATCTCGCCGCTGGTCCGGACCATGCCGGAAATCGCCCGCAGCGTTGTCGTCTTGCCGGCGCCGTTGGCGCCGAGCAGGCAGGTGACGCCGCCCTCCTCGACGAGGAAGTCGATGCCGTGGAGCACCTTGCTGGCGCCATAGGCGGCGTGCAGCCCGATCGCCTCAAGCAGCTTTGGCATGCACGCCGCCGCCGAGATAGGCCCGGATCACCTCGGGATCGCTCTGCACGGTCGCAGGCGAACCATCGGCGATTTTGCTGCCGAACTCGAGCGCCACCACGCGGTCGGAGACGCGCATGACGAGGTTCATATGATGCTCGACGAGCAGGATGCTGATCGCCATCCGGTCGCGAATGGCGCGGATGAGGTCCGCAAGCTGATCGACTTCGCCATGGTTGAGCCCGCCGGCGGGCTCGTCCATGAGCAGCAATTGCGGCGAACTGATCAGGGCCCGCGCCAGTTCGACACGCTTCTGGGTGGCAAATGGCAGACTGGCGACGAGGTGCTCGGCAAAAGCGCCGAGATCCAGCATGTCCAGCAACGTGCTGAGCCGCCGTCGGGCTCCGGCCTCATCCAGACGGGCGGCGGACGTGCGCAGCGCGCTGGCGATGAAGCCGGCCCGACCGAAATGGTGCGCTCCCACCAGGATGTTCTCGCGCACGCTCATGCTACGGAAGAGCGCCAGATTCTGAAACGTCCGCCCGATCCCGTAGCCGACCATGCGATGGCGTTTGGCGCCGGTGAGGAGATGGCCGTCGAAGCGGATGCTGCCGGCAGTGCTGCGGTAGATGCCGCTGATGCAGTTGAACAGAGTCGTCTTGCCGGAGCCGTTCGGCCCAATGAGGCCGCAGATTTCCTGCCGCCCGACATCGAACGACACACCGGCCAGCGCCACCACGCCGCCGAAGCGCATGGCGACGTCGCGGATTTCGAGCAACGCGCCATCCGCCCCGCTCATCGCCGCACTCGCACGCCGCATCCGGTCGCGCTTGGCACGCTCGCCCCCCCATCGGGCCCATGCGAGCCCATTGTTTCGTAATGCATCGCGCCGGCGGGACACCGCCCGATCCGGAGATCGTGAAATTAGACGAAGCGCAGAGGGGGGGCAAGCCATTCCTCAGCCGCTTGGCGGTCCTGCGAATTCCGCAGACGTCGTTCCCGCCCTTTCGCCGAACCGGTCTCCGGCGCTATCCTTCCTGCGCAAAACCATGGGAGGAAACATGCCAACCCCATCCGCACGCGCAGGCTGGACGCTCTGCGCGATCGCGCTGCTCGCCGGAACAGCCCTGACGGCTCGGGCCGCGGCGCCGGACATCGCGCTCTCGGGCAACGACAACCACACCACGGTGGTCGATGGCAAACCACGGGGCCTGGCCAACGCCAAGCCCGACAATGTCTCCGTGATCGATGTTTCGTCGTTCCCGCCCCGCCTCGTCGCCACGGTCGACGTGCCGTTCAGCGACATCGGCCCGCCGATGGCGATCGCCATCGGCCCGGACGCCAGCTACGCGCTCGTCACCGCCTCAACCAAGGCCGATCCCGGCGCGCCGGACGGGGCCTCGCCGGACGATCGGGTAAGCGTGCTCGATCTCACCGTCTCACCGCCGCGCGTGGTTCAGACGGTGCATGCCGGCACCGGCGCGACCGCCGTCCGCATCACGCCGGACGGCACCATGGCACTGGTGACCAACCGCAACGCTGGAACCATCTCCGTCTTCACCATCGCCGATCGCCGCTTGAGCCCCGCCGGCACGGTGGATCTCGGCAACCCGAAATCGATCCCGCAGGGGCTCATCATCAGCCGTGACGGGAAGACCGCGCTGGTCAGCCGTACCGGCGACAACACCATCAACGTGCTGCACATCGCCGGCACCACCATCACCGTCGACCCGCGCCCACTCACCGCCGGGTTCGCGCCCGACACCATGGATCTCGATGCCGCCGGGGATCTCGCGGTGGTCACCAGCGTCGGCCGCGGCGATGGCGACGTGGACACGGTGAGCCTCATCGACATGAAGGCCGCGCCGCCGCGCGTGATCGACGCAGTGCCGGTGCCGTCCGGGCCGGAATCGGCGAAATTCTCGCCCGACGGCTCGATGCTGGCGGTGATCTCGATCAATGGCTCGATCAAGGCGCCCGGCAATATTTTCTACCACGACCAGGGCATGCTCACCCTCTACGCGGTGCAACCGCCCGAGCCGGGGGCGCCGACGCAGGCGGGGCGGCGCCTGAAACGCCTGGCCGAAGCGCCCGCCGGCGGCTGGGCGCAGGGCGTCGCCTTCTCGCGCGATGGAGGGATGATCCTGGCCCAGAATTTCCGCGACCATAAGCTGATCGCCTTCCGCTGGCAGAATGGCGCCCTGGGGCAGGCGGTGACGCTCGACCTGCCGGGCGGTCCGGCGGCCTTCGCCACTCCCTGGCCGTGAGACCGGCGCCACGCGTCGCACCGCTCTCTCTGGCGGTACGGCGGGATTCGTGACAAATCCGGGGAGAGCGATCCCTCTCCCCGGATTGACGCCCAGGAAGCCCGCCCGAGCATGCAGACCAGCAACGATATCCGCGCCGCCTTCCTCGATTTCTTCGCGCGCAACGGCCACCAGCCGGTGGCGAGTTCGCCCCTGGTGCCGCGCAACGACCCGACCCTGCTGTTCACCAACGCGGGCATGGTGCAGTTCAAGAACGTCTTCACCGGCCAGGAAAAGCGCCCCTACAGGCGCGCGGCGACCGCGCAGAAATGTGTCCGCGCCGGCGGCAAGCATAACGACCTCGACAATGTCGGCTACACCGCCCGCCATCACACTTTCTTCGAGATGCTGGGCAATTTCAGTTTCGGCGATTATTTCAAGGAACAGGCGATCGCCTATGCCTGGGAGCTGGTGACACGCGATTTCGGTCTTCCCGCCGAGCGCCTGCTTGTCACCGTCTATGCCGATGACGACGAAGCCGCCACGCATTGGCGCAAGATCGCCGGCCTGCCGGAAAGCCGGGTCGTGCGCATCGCCACGGCGGATAATTTCTGGCGCATGGGCGATACCGGACCCTGCGGGCCCTGCTCCGAAATCTTCTATGACCACGGCCCGTCCGTGCCCGGCGGGCCGCCCGGCAGCCTCGAGGCGGACGGCGACCGGTTCATCGAGATCTGGAACCTGGTGTTCATGCAATTCGAGGAGGGGCCGCCCGGCGTGCGAACGCCGCTGCCGCGGCCCTCGATCGACACCGGCATGGGCCTCGAGCGTGTGGCCGCCATCATGCAGG
>JAJZFF010000532.1 GCA_021805485.1 Pseudomonadota bacterium | reverse complement strand
CGATCCGCGTCGAGCTGGCGCCGCTCTCGCGCGCCGATCTGCGCCGCATCCTCACCGAGCCCGAGCATTCGCTGCTCAAGCAGTACGTGGCGCTGATGGCGACCGAGGGCGTGCGGCTGGAGTTCGCCGAGGATGCGGTCGGCGCGCTCGCCGAGCTTGCCGCTGACATCAACGAGCGGATCGAGAACATCGGCGCCCGACGCCTGCACACGGTGCTGGAGAAACTGCTCGAGGAGATCAGTTTCACCGCCTCCGACCGTGGCGGCGAGACGGTGACGGTCGATGCGGCCTATGTCCGCGACCGCGTCGCCCCGCTCGCCGCGCGGGGCGATCTCAGCCGGTTCATTCTTTGACCACGACCGTGGCGGGTCCGTTCTATCGGCCGGAGGAGACGACGGCGGCCGAGGCCATCGCGGCCATCGGCGAGGAGCTCGCCGTGTTCGACGACTGGATGGAGCGATACCAGTACATCATCGAACTCGGCCGCAAGCTGCCCGCTTTTCCTGCCGACTGGATGGACGAGGCGCATCGCGTCATCGGCTGCCAGAGCAAGGTGTGGCTGGCGTCGGAATGGCGCGCCGGTGCGCTGTGGCTGGCCGGCGCCTCGGACGCCGCCATCGTCTCGGGGTTGGTGGCCCTGATGCTGCGCGTCTATTCCGGCCGCCCGCCGGAGGAGATCGCCGCCACCGACCCCAAGTTCCTGCGTGATCTCGGCCTGATCGCGGCGCTTTCCACCAATCGCGGCAATGGCGTCGCGGCCATGGCGCGGACGATCCGCGAGCGTGCGGCGATGCACGTGCGATTGGCGCAGGCGGCCACGCCGCAGCCGTGAATCGCACGGTGAGAAGCGTCGCGATCGGCGCAGGCGGCCACGCCGGAGCCGTGAATCGCACGGTGAGAAGCGTCGCGATCGGCGCCTGACGGACCTTTAGCCCGGGGTCCGCTGATTCGCGGTGATGGCGTCGAGCAGGGCAGCGCGGAACGCCTCGCCGGCCGCGTTCCAGGGCGTGCCATCCTGGCTCCAGCGGCGCAGCGCGGCAAAGAACCGGGCATGGGCCTGGCCGGCAGGCGTCGCGCAGAGGCCCGCGGCGGCCAGGAACTGCCCGGTCGGGCTGGCCTGCTCGTCGTGCAGGTCGAGCGAGACCATCGTGTGGCTCGGCAGCAAGGTGAGCACGTGCTGCAGGTCGAGATGGGCGGCAAAGACGCCGAGCAGCGAGCGCGGCTGGCGCACCACGGGCGGTGGCGTGAAGCCGGCAAGCCAGGTCAGCAGCGCATCGGCGGGCATCGGCCGCGCGACCGCATAGCCCTGCACCTGTTCGACGCCGAGCACGGCGAGTGCGTCCAGAATATCGTCCGTTTCGGCGCCCTCGACGACGAGCCCGGTGCCCAGACCGCGGGCGAGCGCCTGCAGCGTCATCACGAACAGGAGGTCGTCCGGGCGGCGATGCACCTCGCGCACGAAGGCCTGGTCGAGCTTGATCGTATCCACCGGCAGCGCCTTCAGCCGTAGCAGCGACGAGTAGGCGCTGCCCACATCGTCGAGGGCGATGCGCACGCCGACGGCGCGGATATCGTCGATCCGCTCGAGGGCATGATCGAGCGACAGAAATTCGCCGCTCTCCAGCACTTCGAGCGTGATCCGGCCCGGCTCGACGCTGCTCGCGCCCAGCACGTCATCGAGGCAAGTGCGGCAGTCGGCGTTCAGCACGGCTTCGGGGTCGACATTGACCGAGAGACCGAGACGGTGGCCCGCCCGGTCCCAGAGGGCGAGGTCCTCGAGACCGCGCTCGAGAACCTGCTGCGTCAGCTTGCGGCGTTCCGGCGCCGAGAGATGGGGCAGGAACTCGCCCGGCGAGACCAGCCGGCTGCCCTTGGCGAGGCGTGCGAGCGCTTCGACGCCGACGACGACACCGCGTTGCAGGTCGATGATCGGCTGATAGTGCACGCGCACCTGGCCGCGCGCGAGCAGGCCGCGCAGCAGCACGGTCTCGACGCCTTTCTCCTGCGACGGGCGGTAGAGCTCCCAGAATCGTTCGCGGTTGCGCTTGTTCTCTTTCGCGGCATAGAGCGCCGCGTCGGCGTGGCGCAGCAGGAGATCGGATTCGACATTGTCGAGCGGGAACATCGTCACGCCAAGGCTGCCGCCGACATTGACGCTGGTGCCGTTCGGCAGGGCGACGGGCGCGGTGATGGCCGCATGGATGCGCTCGGCGGCCGACTCGAGGTCGGCCATCTGCGCCAGACCCTCGAGCACGATGGCGAACTCGTCACCGCCGAGCCGGGCGACGAAGTCGGTGCCGCGGAGCGCATGGCGCAGGCGGGCCGCGATCTCGCGCAGCAGATGGTCGCCGGCGGCGTGACCGAAGCGGTCGTTGACCGGCTTGAAATCGTCCAGATCGAGCATGCCCACGGCAAGCAGCCGCTCCTGCCGGCGCGCGCGCGACATCGCCTGCGGCAGATGCTCGGACAGGGCTAGTCGGTTCGGCAGTTCGGTGAGCGTGTCATGGCGCGCGGTCCAGCTCAGCGCGGTGCGCTCCTGGTTCAGCGTCTCCTTCAGATCCCGCTCATCGAGGGCGCGGCCGATCATTTCGCCGACCCGGGCGAGCAGATGGAGCATCTCCTGGTCGAAAACATCGGTCTGGGCCGATACCGCGGCCAGAACCCCCCAGCGTTCGCCGCCGCGGCGGATCGGCACCGTCGCGGCGGCGCGCCACTGATGGCGTTCCATGTCGGCGGACAATTCGCTCACCGCCGGATCCGCGAGCCTGTCATTGTCGAACTGCGTGCGTCCGCTCGCCCAGGCGCGGCCCAGCAGCGAGCGTGGCTCGTCGGCATCGAGCTGCGAATAGAACCGGCGGATCAGCGAGACGCCCCGGCCGGCGCCCGTGTAATAGCTGCACCGGCCCTCCGCGTCGGGGCGGCCGATCCAGGTGGCCACGAACAGGCCGCCGGTCACCAAGCGGCGGCAGGTGCCGCGCAGCACCTCGACCTCGGTTTGCGCCTTGAGCAGCAGCTGCGCCTCGCCGAACAGGGCCGCATAGAGGCGCTGGATATGTTCGATCCGCGCCAGCCGCCGGCGCTCGGCGTCCGCGGTCTCGACCCGCTCCAGCGCCATGCCGAGCATGGTGGAGATATGCTCGAGGAAGCTGTGGATCGGCTCCCGCGAGAAGAAATTGGGCACCACGCTGCGCAGATCCACGATCCGGTGCATGCCCGCGCGCCCGCGCAAGGGCACCGCGACACTGCTGCGCCAGGGATGGCGCAAAGCGACGTTACGCCAGGGCTCGGCGATTGGATCGCTGGACCAGTCATCGATGCCGGTGATGGTGCCGGTGCGCCAGGCCCGGCCGGCGGGGCCCTGAGCGAGCGGGCCGGAATCGATGCGCACCACGACCGCGTTCGCGTAGTCCTCGGCACCGGAACCGTTCGCCGCCTCGTGGCGAAGCCGCCCGGTTCCATCCGGACGCCAGAGCCAGACCGCGCTGACACCCGGGATCGTGCCGAGAATCTGCACCGCGGCACGTCCCAGCGCCGTCAGCGAATGGACGTCGAGCAGGGTCTTGTCGAGTTCGAGCAGGATGCGGGTGATGTCCGCGGCGGTGGGAATTGCCGCCGCCATGCCCGCGCGGCTCACCTCGGCCGCGGCGGCGCCCTGACCCGTGAGAAGCGCAGGCTGCCCCATCGTGCCCCCTTGATCCGGACGGCCAATCCAAGGTCCACCGGTCATCAAATTCCGTCCGCGGCCGGTCGGGCCGTGTCTCCCTCGGCCCTATCCTGGCGCGCGAGACATGAAGGCGCGATTAAGGCCCTCGGAGTGGGGATCATTCCCGTCCTCGCAGCGACGTTGCGCTCAGCGCGGCGGCGCCGGCAACGACGGCGCTGTGACATATTGCAACAGCGCGGCGCAAGCCATTCGGAAGGCGTTGGCGAACGTGGCAGCCGGCGTGGCCGCAACGTGGCAGCCGGGCGTGGCCGCCCGGGCGGCACGGGGCTGCCGCGTGGGGCGCCGCGTGGGGCGGCCGTGGGGGGGGCGGCGCGGTGGCGTTGACCGCACCCGCTCCCTTCCGCAGAGTGCGCCGCGCGCGCCGCTGCCGGCACGGCAGCGATGGAGCCAGAGGCCGGTGCGTGGCGGCGGAGAACGGCGATGATCCTGCTGATCGACAACTACGACAGCTTCACGTTCAACCTCGTGCATTTCCTCGGCGAGCTGGGGGCGCAGTGTGACGTGCGCCGCAACGACACGCTCGACGTCGCCGCCGCGATGGCGCTGGCGCCGGAGGCGATCGTGCTCTCGCCTGGCCCATGCACGCCGAGCGAGGCCGGTATCTGCCTCGACCTGATCGAGGCCGCGGCCGGGCGCGTGCCGGTGCTCGGCGTCTGCCTCGGCCATCAGGCGATCGGCCAGGCCTTCGGCGGCGAGGTCGTGCGCGCGCCGGTGCCGGTGCATGGCAAGACCAGCCCGATCTTCCACCATGGCAGCGACATCTTCGCCGGCCTGCCCAGCCCGTTCCGCGCCACCCGCTACCACAGCCTGATCGTCGCCCGCGAAAGCGTGCCGGACGCGCTGGTGCCGACCGCCTTCACCGAGGACGGGCTCGTGATGGGGCTGAGGCATCGCCACTGGCCGATCTTTGGCGTCCAGTTCCACCCCGAAAGCATCGCCAGCGAACACGGCCACGCGCTGCTCGGCAATTTCCTGGCCCTGGCGCGCGGCTCCAACACGCCAGCGCGTGCGGCCTGAACCCACCGTGGCGACCCCCACCGTGGCGACCCCGCCAGTGCCGACCCCGACAGTGTCGACCCCGCCAGTGCCGACCCCGCCAGTGCCGACCTCTGGCCGTGCCGGCGACCTGCGGCCGGTTCTGGCCCGCCTCGCCACCGGCGCCAGCCTGACCGAGGCGGAGGCGGAGCAGGCTTTCGGCGTGATCATGTCGGGCGAGGCGACACCGGCGCAGATCGCCGGGCTGCTGATGGCGATGCGCGTGCGCGGCGAGACGGCGGGTGAGCTGACCGGCGCGGTGCGGGCGATGCGGGCGCGGATGCTGCCTGTCGTGCTGCCGCCGGCGCTGGCGGCGCAGGCGATGGATGTGTGCGGCACGGGTGGCGACAATGCCGGCACGCTCAATGTCTCCACGGCGGTGGTGTTCGTGCTGGCCGGGCTTGGTGTGCCGGTGGCCAAGCACGGCAACCGGGCGCTGTCCTCGCGCACGGGAGGGGCGGACGTGCTGGGCGCGCTCGGCGTCGATGTCGATGTGCCGACCGACCGGCTGGCGGGAATTCTGGCGCAGGCCGGGTGCGTCTTTCTTTTCGCCCCGCGCCACCACGCCGCCTTGCGCCATGCCGCCGGCCCGCGCGTCGAACTCGGCACCCGCACGATCTTCAATCTGCTCGGGCCGCTGGCCAACCCCGCCTCGGTGCCGCGCCAGCTCATCGGCGTGTTCGATCCTGCCTGGGCGGAGCCGATGGCCCTCGCGTTGCGCGAACTCGGAACCGAGCGCTGCTGGGTGGTGCACGGCCAGGGGCTCGACGAGCTGGCCCTGGCCGGCGAGAACCAGGTCGTGGAGCTGGCAGGGGGGCGGCTCAGTCGGTTCACCGTCCGTGCCGAAGCGGCGGGGCTGGCGCCGGCGCCGGTCAGCGCCATCCGCGGCGGTGACGCCGCCGAGAACGCCGCCGCACTGGAGGCGTTGCTGCGCGGCGCTGCCGGGGCGTACCGCGACACGGTGCTGCTCAACGCGGCCGCCGCCCTCATCATCGCCGGGCGCGCCGCCGACCTGGCCGAGGGCGCCGGCCTGGCGGCGGCGGCGATCGATGCCGGCGCCGCCCTGGCCGCGCTGGACCGCTTGCGCGCCGCCGCACCCCTGGCATCCTGCTGAGCGATGTTCGACGAGGATACTTGATGAACGCGTCCCCCCCCGCCGTGCCCATGCCCGACATGCTGGCGCGGATCTGCGCCGATACCCGCACCGAGACCGCCCGGCGCAAGCAGGCGACGCCACTGGCCGCGCTGAAGTCCGAGATCGCCGCCGCCACGCCGCCGCGCGGTTTCGGCCGGGCGATCAAGGCGGCGGCGGCGCGTGGCGGGGTGGCGCTGATCACCGAGATCAAGAAGGCCTCACCCTCGGGTGGCCTGATCCGGCCGGATTTCGACCCGCCGGCGCTCGCCCGCGCCTATCGGGACGGCGGCGCGGTGTGCCTCTCCGTGCTCACCGACACGCCCTATTTCCAGGGCGAGCCGGCGCATCTGCGCGCCGCCCGCGATGCCGTCGATCTGCCGGTGCTGCGCAAGGATTTCATCCTGGATCCCTGGCAGGTCCATGAGAGCCGAGCGATGGGCGCGGATTGCATCCTGCTCATCCTCGCCGCGCTGACCGACGCCGAGGCGCTGGAACTCGGCGAACTGGCGCGCTCGTTGGACATGGACGTGCTCGCCGAGGTGCACGACCAGGCCGAGCTCGACCGCGCGCTCGGGCTGCCGACGGACCTCATCGGCATCAACAACCGCAATCTGCGCACCCTGACGACCGATCTCGGCGTCTCGCAGGCGCTGGCGCCGCAAATTCCACCCGAGCGGGTGCCGATCGCGGAGAGCGGCATCCGCTCGTACGCCGACATCGCGGCGCTGCGCGCGCGCGGCGTGCTCGGCTTCCTCGTCGGCGAGCACCTGATGCGCCAGGCGGACGTCGCCGCGGCGACGCGGGCGCTACGCGGCGAGGCGGCATGAGCGGCCGGCTCACCCATTTCGACGCCGCCGGCAACGCGGCGATGGTCGACGTCTCGGCCAAGCCGGCCACGGTGCGCAGCGCCACGGCGCGGGCGCGGGTGGTGATGCTGCCGGCGACGCTGGCGATGATCGCCGAGGGCAGCGCGAAGAAGGGCGACGTGCTCGGCGTCGCCCGGCTGGCCGGCATCATGGCGGCCAAGCGCACGGCCGATCTCATCCCGCTCTGCCATCCGCTGGCGCTGAGTGCGGTCGCGGTCGATCTCTCCATCGCGCCCCCGGATGCGGTCGAGATCGCGGCGACGGTCCGCACGACCGGCCCCACCGGGGTCGAGATGGAGGCGCTGACCGCCGCCTCGGTCGCCGCGCTCACGGTCTATGACATGTGCAAGGCGGTCGATCGCGGCATGCGCATCGAGGCGCTGCGGGTGGTGCATAAATCGGGCGGCAAGTCCGGCGAATTCACGCAGGAGTGAGGCGACATGATCAGCGTCGAAGCGGCGCGCGCTCGCATCCTGGCCGGTCTTGCGCCGACGCCGCCGGAGACCGTGGCGCTCGCCGAGGCGCTCGGGCGGGTCACCGCGGCCCCGGTGCGCGCGCGCCTGACCCAGCCACCGGCCGATGTCTCGGCGATGGACGGCTACGCCATCCGCGGCGTGGATGGGGCGGCGGGGGCTTCGCTCCGGGTGATCGGCACCGCGCCGGCGGGCCATCCCTTCATCGGCACGGTCGGGCCCGGCCAGGCGGTGCGCCTGTTCACCGGCAGCCTCGTGCCCGAGGGCGCCGACACGGTGCTGCTGCAGGAGGACGCGCGCCGGGAGGGCGAGATCGTGACCCTGCTCGAGGCGGCGCGGCCGGGCAAGCACATCCGGCGCAAGGG
>JAJZFF010000693.1 GCA_021805485.1 Pseudomonadota bacterium | reverse complement strand
GACGCGCGCGCGCCATTCCGGCGCGCGCATCCCAGCGCGCGGCCGGCCATCGAGCCAGGCCTCGCCTTCGTTGGGATCGAGATCGGCCACCATGCGCAGGCACAGGCTCTTGCCCGAGCCCGACGCACCGCTGATCGCCACCGCCTCGCCATGGCCGATGACGAGATCGAACGGGCCGGCCAGCGCGCTGCGCAGCCCGACGAGGCGCAAGCCTTCAGCCAGGGCCGAGATGCCCGAGCAGGCGGATATGCGCCCGCAGACCGTGGGTGAAGCAGGCGAGATCGAATTTCTCGTTCGGACTGTGCACCTGGTCGTCGTCGAGGCCGAAGCCCATCAGCAGCGTGTCCAGCCCGAGCACGCGCTTGAAGCTCTCCACCACCGGGATCGAACCGCCGCTGCCGACGAAAACGGGCTCGCGTCCATATTCCTCGGCCAGCGCGGCCCGCGCCGCCGCGATCAGGGGCGAGTGCGTCGGCACCTCGATGCCGGGGCTCTGGCCAAACACCTCGTAGGCCGCCTCGATGCCGGGCGGCAGGCGCTCGGCGACGAAGCGGCGGAAGGAAGCGAGCACCGCCGCCGGGTCCTGGTCCGGCACCAGGCGGAAGGAGAGCTTGGCCCGTGCCTCGCCGGGAATGACGGTCTTCGCGCCCGGGCCCGTATAGCCGCCCCAGAGCCCGTTGATGTCGGCGGTCGGACGGGCCCAGAGCCGCTCCAGCGCCGGCAGTCCGGCCTCGCCGGCCGGCTGCAGCAGCCCGATCTGGCCGAGAAACTCACGCTCGTCGAAGCCGAGCGCGCCCCACGAGGCAGCCTGCTCGGGGGGGACCGGGCGGACCCGGTCGTAGAACCCGGCCAGCCGCACGCGGCCCTGCGTGTCGTGCAGATCGCCGAGGATGCGCGTGAGCAGGTTCAGCGCGTTCAGCGCCGAGCCGCCATACAGGCCCGAATGCAGGTCGCGCGTCGCCGCGCGCAGCGTCAGTTCGACATAGACCAGACCACGCAGCCGCGTGGTGATCGCCGGCGTGTGGATGTCCCACATGTTGGTATCGGAGATCACCGCGGCGTCGGCGGCGAGTGCTGCGCGCTGGGTGAGGAGGAATGGTTCGAGATTGGGACTGCCGACTTCCTCCTCGCCCTCGACCAGCACAGTGACGCGCGCCGGCAGCCCGCCGGTGACCGCGTGCCAGGCGCGAAAGGCGGCGAGCCAGGTGCAGACCTGCCCTTTGTCATCGACGGCGCCGCGCGCCACCACGCGCTCCCCGTGCGGGCCCTGGGTACGTGTCGGCTCGAAGGGCGGCGTCGTCCAGAGCTCGAGCGGTTCCGGCGGCTGCACGTCGTAATGGCCGTAATAGAGCAGGTGCGGGGCGTTGCCGCCGGGGCCGGGATGGTGGGCGAGGACGCAGGGCTGCCCCGGTGTCGCGTGCAGCGCGGCCTCGAAGCCGAGCTCGGCGAGTTCGGCGCGCACCCATTCGGCCGCGGCGGCGCAGTCGGCCGCGTGCGCGGGCTGGGCGCTGACGCTCGGGATGCGCAACAGCGCGAACCACCGCTCCAGCGCCGCCTGATGGGTGCTGTCGGCGTGACGCAGCACACCCTCGATCCGGCCATTCGCCATGCTGGAGCCTCCGCCTTTGCCGCCCGATCCCTGCGGCGCCCGGGGTCACTCACTGCCGATGTGGGCACCATAGGTATGAAGGAACATTTCGACGGCGCCGTCCACCACGCGATCGAGCATCGCCTCCGTCGGGTTGGGCAGCAGATTGAGCTTGCAGCGGAACCAGACACGGGTCTGGCACAAGGCGAAGAACTGCTCGGCGGCGAACTCGGCGTCCGGCACGCGCAACAGGCCGCGCGCGCTCTGGGCGGTGAGCCAGCGCGACATGAAGCCGATCGCCTGCGCCGGCCCGGCCTCGTAGAATTTCCGCGCCAGCTCGGGGAATTTCTCCGCCTCGGAGACGACGACCCGGTAGATCGTGCGCCCTGTGGGGGAGAGCATCATGCGGATGAAGCGCCGGCCGATGATGCCGAGCGTGGCGGCGGGATCGGCGCCGGCATCGGCGCCCTCGAACAGGCGGGTCAGGTTCTGGGCGATCTCGGCCTCGACGAAGGCGACGAACAGGTGCGCCTTGCTCTCGAAATGATTATAGAGCGTGCCCTTGGAGACGCTCGCCTCGGCGGCGATGCGCGACATCGACGCGCCCTCATAGCCCTCGGCGGCGAATACGATGCCGGCGCCGCGCAGGATCTGTCCGCGCTTCTCCGGGGAAAGGGCCTCGATGGCGACCATCCGTTGCACGTATCTCCAAGGACGAGCGCCTTGACGAATGCCGCAAGCGGGGTAGTTTGTCAAAGTGACCGAACCGATCGGTCAGGAGCGGATCGTGGCTGGCGCGGCGTCCGGTGTCAGACGGGCCAACGCTCCGGCTGCCGGCGGAGCATGGGCGGCCAGCTGAGCATGCGTGGCTTGCGGCGGTCGCAGGGTTGGAGAAGGCAGGAATGAAACCTTGGGCGCGAAACGGCCGGTTGCGGCGCTGGACGTTCGTGCGAGCGGCGTTGGTGCCAGCAGCCTTGGTGTCGCTGCTGGGAGGTTGTACGGTTGGCCCGGACTTCGCGCAGCCCAAGCCCTGGTGGTCTCCTGCCTCCTGGGGCCAGCACGAGGTGAAGCCGGTCGTCGCATCCAGCAAGCCGGTGGTGGCGGCGGTGGACCCGGCCTGGTGGAACCAGTTCCACGATGCCGAGATGACGGCGCTCGAGGGCCGCCTGGTCGAGAGTAATCTCGACCTGCGCATCGCCATGATCCGGCTCGGCGAGTCCCGCGCCGCCTACGGCCAGGCCCGGGCGGCGATGTTCCCGACGCTGAATGCCAACGGCTCCTACACGCGCGAACTGATCAGCCCGAACGGCATCGTCTCCGCCTTCGGCGCCGGCGCGCCCGGCGGCAGCTTCACCGCCCAGAGCGGCATCGCCAGCGGCCTCGTCGGCACCCAGGCGGGCACCGTGATCCCGAACACCACTGGCGTCATCCCCCCGTTCAACCTCTACCAGTACGGCTTCGACGCGACTTGGGAGATCGACCTCTGGGGCCGGGTGCGCCGCGGCGTGGAGGCGGCGCAGGCGAGTGTCGATGCGGCGAACGATCAGCTGCGCGACACGCTCGTTGCCATCGAGGCCGAGTTGGCGCGCGACTATATCCAGCTCCGCGGCGTTCAGCGGACGCGCCAGATCATCGAGGAAAATCTGGCGAGCGCGCGCGAAAGCCTGAAACTGACGCAGGAGCGCGCCACCACCGGCCTGACCACCGATCTCGACGTTGCCAACGCCCAGGCGCAGGCCGACGGCATCGCCGCCCAGCTGCCGCAGCTCGAGCAGCAGGAGGCGCAGCTCATCAACGCCGTCAGCCAGCTTCTCGGCCAGCCGCCGCAGGCGCTCGCCGGCGATCTCCGCCCGGCCAAGCCGATCCCGCCCGTGCCGCCCCAGATCCCGGTCGGCCTGCCCTCCGATCTCGCCCGCCGCCGCCCGGACATCCGCGCCGCCGAGGCGCAGCTCCATGCCGCCACGGCGCAGATCGGCGTCGCCGTGGCGAGCTTCTTCCCGAGCATTTCGCTCTCCGGCAGCTTTGGCTTCCAGTCGGTCACCACCAACAACATCTTCAATTGGAACTCGCAGCAATATGGCTTTGGCCCGACCGTCGTGCTGCCGATCTTCCAGGGTGGGCAGCTGGTTTCCACGCTGGAGCTGCGCAAGCAGCAGGAGAAGGAAGCGGCGGTGGCCTATCAGCGCACCGTGCTCGCCGCGCTGCACGACGTCGACAATGCGCTGACCGCCTACGACGCCGAACAGAAGCGAAACCAGCGCCTCGCCACCGAGACCGCGGCGGCGCGGCGAGCGCTTGAGCTCGCCCGTGCGCGCTATGTGCAGGGCATCTCGACATTCCTCGATGTGCTCGAGGCGCAGCGTGTGGTGCTCGCTGCGGAGCAGCAGCTCGCCGACAGCACCACAACGGTCTCGACCAACCTCGTCGCCCTCTACAAATCCTTGGGCGGCGGCTGGGAGTCCGCCTACCCTCTGCCGGATACGACGGCAAAGGCCGCGCCAGTGACGCCGGTCAAGGGCGGCTGATCTGGTCGCGGCGCGCCGCCGAATAGGCTTGACGGTAGGATGACGTATACGTAAACTCACTCTCGTAAAGCAGCAGTTGGGCGGGGACGCAGCGGCGGATGAGCATGGGTGGGGGAGAGCAGCCCGAGCGTGGACCCACCGCGGACGCGGCGATGGCGCCACTGCCGCCGCCGAGCACGGTACCGGCCCTGCTCGATGCGGCGGTTGCCCGCTTTCCCGGCCAGCCGGCGATCGATTTCATGGGTCGGCGCTGGACCTATGCGGCACTCGGTGCACTGGTCGATCGGGCCGCGAGTGGGCTGCAGCGGATCGGTGTCGTCAAGGGCACGCGCGTCGGCCTCTGCCTCCCCAACACGCCCTATTCGGTGATCCTCTACTTTGCCGCGCTGAAGGCCGGCGCGATCGTGGTCAACTACAATCCGCTCTACGTCGAGCGCGAGTTGCTGACGCAGATCCGCGACTCGGGCACCACCATCATGGTGGTGCCAGACCTCCCCGCGATCCACGGCAAGGTGGGGCGCGTTGCCGCCGAAGCCGGGCTGGCCCGCATCATCGTCTGCCCGATCGCGGCGATGCTGCCGACCCTGCATTGTCTCGCCTATCACCTGATCCGCTGGCGCGAGCGGACGCACGCGGATCCCTTGAACCTGTCGTTCACACGACTCATCGGCAGCAAAACCCCTCTCACGCCGGTGGCGATCGACCCCGAACGGGATGTTGCGGTGCTGCAATATACCGGCGGCACGACGGGCATTCCCAAGGGGGCGATGCTCACCCACGCCAATCTCACCGCGAACAGCGCGCAGGTCATCGCGCAGGCCGCTACCCTGCGGCCGGGAGACGAGCGCGTGCTCGGCGTGCTGCCGCTGTTCCACGTATTCGCCATGACCTGCGTGATGAATTGCGGCATCGCGCTCGGCGCCGAGATCGTCCTCCTGCCCCGCTTCGAAATCCGCCAGCTGATGCGCACGATCGCGCGGACCCGCCCGAGCGTCTTTCCGGCGGTGCCGACGATCTATGGCGCGATCAACACCGCCGCCGAGCACATGCGCATCGATCTCACCTCGATCCGCTACTGTACTTCCGGTGGCGCGCCGCTCCCCACCGAGGTGGCGCAACGCTTCGAACAGCTCACCGGCGGTAGCCTCACCGAGGGCTACGGGCTGAGCGAAACATCCCCCGTGGTCTGCTTCACCCCGCCCGGACGTGAACGCAAGCCGGGCTCGGTTGGTCCCGCGGTGCCCGGCACGGTGATCGAGATCCGCGATCCGTCCGATCCGGCCCGCAAGCTTGGCGTCGGCGAAAAGGGCGAGATCTGCATCCGCGGGCCGCAGGTCATGCTGGGCTACTGGAATCGTGCCGAGGCGACGCGCGAGGCCCTCTTCGAGGGCGCGCTGCGCACCGGCGACATCGGCTATCTCGATGCCGACAACTATCTGTTCCTCGTCGATCGCATCAAGGACGTGATCCTGTGCGGCGGCTACAACGTCTATCCGCGCGTGCTGGAGGAGGCGCTGTATCAGCATGAAGCCGTCGCCGAGGCGGTGGTGATCGGCATCCCCGATCCGTATCGCGGCCAGTCGCCGAAGGCCTTCGTGACCCTGCGGCCCGGGCGCAGCGTGAACCCGGAAGCACTGCGCGACTTCCTCAAGGGCTATGTCTCGCCGATCGAGTTGCCCAAGGAGATCGAGATTCGTACAAGCCTGCCGAAGACGATGATCGGCAAGCTGTCGAAGAAGGCGCTCGAGGACGAGTTGGCGCAGAAGGGTGACCAGGCATGAAGATGCAGCCGGAGGCCGGCGGGGAAGAGCTGTTCACCGTCACCGAGTTGGCAGCGGATCTCGGCATCAGCGCGCGCACGATCCGCTTCTACGAAGCCAAGCACCTGCTCGTACCCCGCCGCGTCGGGACGACGCGTGCCTACACCCGTCACGACCGAGCCCGCATGATCCTTATCCTGCGCGGCAAGCGGTTGGGGTTCTCGCTCCGCGAAGTCAAGGAGTATCTGGATCTCTACGATATCGACCGGAGCAAGGGCGAACAGCTGCGCATGCTGAGCGCGGCGGTGCAGAGCCGGATCGCGAGGCTCGAGGAGCAGCGCATCGCCCTCGAGGAAACCCTGGCCGAGCTGCGCGAGATCGATCGCCAGGCGGCCGATGCCATGGCCGCCGTGCAGCGCGCGCCGGTCACCTGATCGACAGAACGGAGCAGCAACCATGCCGCAGGCGGTCATCGCGGGCTATGCCCGATCTCCCTTCACCCTGGCCAAGCGGGGCGCGCTGGCGCGCGTCCGGCCCGACGACATCGCCGCGCAAGTCGTGCGCGCGCTCGTCGCCCGCAGCGGCGTCGCCGCGGCGGACATCGAGGACCTCATCGTCGGCTGCGCGTTCCCCGAGGGCGAGCAGGGATTGAACGTCGCCCGCCTGATCGGGCTGCTCGCCGATCTGCCGATCTCGGTCGCGGGGATGACGGTGAACCGCTTCTGCGGCTCGTCGATGCACGCGGTGCACATCGCCGCGGGGCAGATCGCGCTCGGCGCCGGCGAGGTCTTCGTCTGCGCCGGAATCGAGAGCATGTCGCGCGTGCCGATGATGGGCTTCAACCCGATGCCGAATCCGGCGCTGGTAGCGAAGAATGCCGCCGCCTATATCGGCATGGGCGATACGGCCGAAAACGTCGCGCGGCAATGGCGTATTCCCCGCGCCGAACAGGAGGAATTCGCCGTGCGCAGCCACACGCGAGCCGCGGCGGCGCAGGCGGGCGGACGGTTCGCGGGCGAACTCGTCGCCATCACCGGCAAGGCTGGCAGCACCGAGGCCGATGGCTGCATCCGCCCCGAAACCAGCGCAGCCGCCCTGGCCGAACTCAAGCCTGCCTTCAGCAAGGACGGCAGCGTCACCGCTGGCACGTCGTCGCCGCTGACCGACGGCGCCGCCGCGGTGCTCGTGTGCAGTGAGGCGTACGCCGAGCGCACGGGATTGTCACCGCTGGCGCGCATCCGCGCCGTTGCCGTCGCGGGCTGCGCACCCGAGATCATGGGCATCGGGCCGGTTGCGGCGACGCGCAAGGCACTCGCGCGCGCCGGCATCGGCATCGGCGAAATCGGTGTCGTCGAGCTCAACGAGGCCTTCGCCAGCCAGGCGCTGGCCTGCGTGCGCGAACTCGGCATCGAGGAAGCGACGCTTAATCTCGATGGCGGCGCGATCGCGCTGGGTCATCCGCTCGGCGCCACCGGGGCGCGCATCGTCGGCAAGGCGGCCAGCCTGCTCGTTCGCGAGGGCGCGCGCTACGCGCTGGCGACACAATGTATCGGCGGCGGCCAGGGCATCGCCACCATCCTGGAGCGCGTGTGATGCAGCAGATCCGCAAAGTCGCCGTGATCGGCGCCGGCGTCATGGGAGCAGGCATCGCCGCGCAGGTCGCCAATGCTGGCGTGCCGGTGCTGCTGCTCGACATCGTTGCGGCGGGCAGCGACGACCGCAACGCGATCGC